>CAZLTS010000066.1:0-5818 GCA_964562495.1 uncultured Lachnospiraceae bacterium
AGGTATCCTAACAATTATGTTATCCAATTTTTCCCTCTTTCTATCTCTATTCGTCTATGCTGTCAAATCACGCGGTTTTACAATTTCGATTTTCTTTAATTCTGCGGTTTTGATTTCCAGCTTTTCTTCAACCATTTGTTTTGTGATGTGGCAGGTTGTAATGGATTCATCGGATGGAATGTGATACATCATATCCAGTGTCACCGTTTCCATGATTGCACGCAATCCTCTCGCACCTGTCTTTCTTTCCAATGCTTTATCCGCAATTGCCTCCAGTGCATCGTCATCAAAAATCAATGATACGCCGTCGAGTTCAAACAATTTTGTATACTGTTTTGTCAATGCATTCTTTGGCTCTCTTAATATCTTAATCAATGCATCACGGTCTAACAAATCCAAAGATACTGTAACCGGTACACGTCCGATAAATTCAGGAATCAGTCCATATTTTACAAAATCCTGCGGCAATGCATGCTTGAACACATCTCCGATATTATATTCATCCCGGCTCTTGATGTCTGCATTGAATCCAATCGCCTTTTGATCCATTCTGGTCTCGATAATCTTGTCAAGACCGTCGAATGCACCACCACAAATGAATAAAATGTTGGTGGTATCAATCGGGATCAGCTCCTGCTGTGGATGCTTTCTTCCTCCCTGCGGCGGAACCGATGCCACCGTTCCCTCTAAGATCTTGAGCAATGCCTGCTGTACACCTTCACCGGATACATCTCTGGTAATGGATACGTTCTCAGACTTCTTCGTGATTTTATCAATCTCATCAATATAGATAATACCCATCTGTGCACGCTCAATATCGTAATCTGCTGCCTGAATAATCTTCAGCAGAATATTCTCCACATCTTCACCTACATAACCAGCCTCTGTTAATGTGGTAGCATCTGCAATTGCAAATGGTACGTTTAACATTTTTGCCAATGTCTGTGCAAGATAGGTTTTACCGGAACCGGTAGGACCTAAAAGCAGTACGTTACTCTTCTGCAGCTCAACATCTGTATCTCTCGGTGCAATGATTCTCTTATAATGATTATACACTGCTACAGATAATACTTTCTTAGCTTCATCCTGTCCAATTACATATTCGTCCAGCAATGCTTTCATTTCCTTCGGCTTTAGCAGATTAATCTCATAAGACTGCAATTCCTCATTCCGGTCTCTGCCAAACTCTTCTTCAATCAGTTCCTGACACAAATCTACACAAGCGTCACAAATAAACAGATCATTAGGACCCTCAATCAATTTTCTAACCTGCCCCTGATGACGTCCGCAGAAAGAGCAGCATACGTCATCTGAAAAATCCTTACGATTTGCCATAGTTATCTAACCTTTCTTAACGATTCTCAATAATACGGTCAACCAGACCATATGCTACCGCTTCTTCTGCGGTCAACCAGTTGTCACGTTCTGTATCTGCTTCAATTACTTCCAGTGGCTTACCGGTATTCTTAGCCAGAATCTCATTTAACTTCTTCTTTGTCTTTAAGATATGCTCTGCAGCAATCTGAATCTCTGTCGCCTGTCCTTGAGCACCACCTAATGGCTGATGAATCATAACCTCAGCATTTGGTAAAATCAAGCGCTTGCCCTTTGCGCCACCGGACAACAGGAATGCTCCCATGCTGGCTGCCATACCCATACAAATGGTAGACACATCACATTTGATGTAATTCATAGTGTCGTAAATTGCCATGCCTGCAGTGACAGAGCCACCTGGACTGTTAATATACAGATGAATATCCTTACCTGGATCTTCAGACTCTAAAAATAATAACTGTGAAACAATCAGACTGGCTGTTGTTTCATTGACTTCTTCACCTAAAAAAATAATTCTTTCCTTTAACAGACGGGAATAAATATCATAGGAACGTTCGCCTCTTCCTGTCTGTTCAATTACATAAGGTACTAATGCCATGTAAAAGACCCCTTTCTATGCTATATTTCCAGATAGTGAGTGGGAGTGCACAGCCTCGCCGAGCACTCCCTTGTTTATCCCTTAATCTTATGCTTCCTTGGCACTTTCAACAACAAGGTCAACTGCCTTCTGTACTGCAATATCACTTGTGATGTTTTCTTTTTCTGTCTCGCCAATCATTTCCATCAATTTATCTTTTTCCATCTGATACATGGAAGCCATCTTCTCAATTTCGCCTTCGTATTCTTCATCAGATACAGTAATGGCTTCTGCCTTAGCAACTGCTTCTAATACTAATCTGCTCTCAATACGCTGCTTAGCCTGTGGCTGCATCTGCTCCATCAGCTTATCCGGTGTCATACCTGTAAACTGTAAGTACTGCTCCATGGTAAGTCCCTGTGCCTGAATACGCTGTGCAAAATCACGAACCATGTTCTGAACCTGTGCATCAATCATCTTCTGTGGAATTTCCATCTTGGCATTCTCAATAATCTTGCCGATTACTTCGTTTTCTTTCTCTGTCTTAGCTTCCTGTGTCTTCTTATCGGCTAACTGCTTCTTTAAATCTTCCTTGTATTCAGCTAATGTATCAAATTCAGATACATCCTGTGCGAAGTCATCATCTACCTCTGGCAGCTCTTTCTTCTTGATTTCCTTAACAGTTACCTTAAACATAGCCGGCTTACCCTTTAATTCTTCTGCGTGGTACTCCTCCGGGAATGTTACGTTCACTTCAACTTCTTCACTGATGTTCTTTCCAACCAGCTGATCTTCAAATGTATCAATGAAGCTGTGAGAACCGATTGTCAATGGATAATCTGTACCCTTACCACCTTCAAATGCTTCACCATCAACGAAGCCTTCAAAATCAATTACAGTGTTATCACCAACTTCAACGCCTCTGTCTTCTACAGTTACTAAGCGAGCGTTCTGCTCTCTTACCTTATCTACTTCTGCATCTACTTCTGCATCTGTAACTTCGATGTCCTTCTTAGCTACTTCGATGTCCTTGTACTGTCCTAATTCAACTTCCGGCTTTAATACAACTTCTGCTGTAAAAATAAACGGCTTACCCTTTTCAATCTGAACTACATCAATATCTGGGTTCGCTACGATTTCTAACTTGCTCTCTGTTGCTGCGTCTGCATATGCTGCAGGGATTAATGCGTTTGCTGCATCTTCATAGAAAATGCCTGCGCCATACAGCTTCTCAACCATATTACGAGGTACTTTACCCTTTCTGAAACCAGGAACATTAATCTTGTTCTTCTGCTTCTGGTAAGCTGATTCTAAAGCTTTTTCTAATTCTTCTGCTGAAACCTCAATTGTTAATTTTGCTGTGTTGTTTTCTAAGTTTTCTACGTTCTGTAAACTCATTTACAATTTCCTCCTTGCTATATAGACAGGCAACCGCCTAGTTCTTTCTTACTCTTTGTGCCTGTCAGGCAGACACTCCACAACAGTATCCCATTATAGCATACAGTTTTTTTCTTGTCACCACTTTTTATGGAAATTTTTTAGGAAATTTTGTGTTTTGGAATATTTTTCTTCCTTTTTCCTGCTTTTTTACCTATGCTTACAGATACATAATACCTTTTCCAATCTGCTCAGACAGCTTGGATGAACCTGTCAGACAGGTAATGGCAGCTAATCCCAAATCAATTGCCGTTCCAACACCCCGGGAGGTTAACACATGTCCGTCCTGGACCACTGGTTTGTCTAAAACCGTTGCACCAAACAGTTTATCTTCAAAGCCCGGATAACAGGTTGCCTTCTTTCCCTTTAAAATACCCAGTTCTCCAAGAACGCTAGGTGCTGCACAGATTGCCATTAACCACTTGTCCTCTCTTTGGGCATACTGCTTAAGCATCTCACATAGCTTTTCACATTGTCCTAATCCTAAGGTTCCCGGCATACCTCCCGGCAAAAACAGTGCATCTGCCTCCTGCGTTAGCGTATCAAACTGTTCATCTGCCTGTACCCCAATTCCATGTGCGCCTATGACCATTTCTTTCCCCGTTACTGATACCAGTTTTGTTTCAATTTCTGCTCTTCGCAGCAAATCTACTACTGTTAATGCCTCAACCTCTTCAAATCCATCTGCCAAAAATGTATATACTCGTTTCATATGATTCCTCCATGTTAAAATACGACTGCGTTAAATATCAATTTTCCATTGCATCTTGTTCCATTATAAACTATGATAAACAATATAACAAGAAAAAATATATAAGAGCGCAGGCGCCACAAAGTAGCCCTGATGCTACACGAGAAACTGCATACGCAGCTTTCTCGTGAGCTCCTCGACGGCAAGCGTCTGCGGAATGGAGATAAGATGGAAATTGAACGTAAATTCTTAGTAAAGAAACTGCCTCCAGATTTAGGCAACTACCCTTGTCGTCAAATAGAGCAGGCTTACCTTTGTACAGAACCGGTTGTAAGAATCCGCCAGGACAACGACGACTACTATTTAACCTATAAAGGGCAGGGATTAATGGTTCGTGAAGAATACAATTTGCCGCTGACACAGTCTGGCTACGAACATCTTCTTTTAAAAGCTGACGGGAACATTATAACAAAGAAACGCTATGTCATTCCTTATAACGCTTATTCCATTGAATTAGATGTATTTGAAGGTGTTTTTTGTGGGATGGTATTAGCAGAAGTGGAATTTCCTACAAAAGAAGAAGCGCTTGCCTTCCTTCCTCCTGATTGGTTTGCAGAAGATGTTACAGCGAATCCTGCCTATCAGAACAGTTCTTTATCTAAGAAATCTATGTAATAAAAATCCCCGCATAGTTGATGCAAATCAGTCACTCAGACTTGTATGCTCCTACTTGCGGGGTTTTATTCATTCTTTATTCAGCTGCCTCTAATGCCTCTTGGGGCACTGTAATCGTGTCTACGTCAAATCCTGTATAAACAAATGTAATGTCCATATTTTTCATCTCATAGGTAATTCCCATATCCTTAGTTGCCTCATTCATGGCATCTTCCATAACATCAGACAAATCCAGCACCAGCTTTACAGGCATCTTCGTATCCTCTGACACCCAGACAGAAACAGGAATACTGTTACCATCTATAGATGACAGGAATTCATCTATACTGCTGTCCTCATCACCTGTTGCAGAATTCATAGCTGCATTTAAAAATGTGCTGTCCACCTCTCCTTTTGCCACATAACAAAGCTGGTCATTGACAGTTTCCTCGGCTTCCACTGTCATCTTATCAATATAATCCGCCAACTGTGAAATCATAGTTTTCTGCTTATAAAGCTGCGTATTTTTCTCATCATAATCTCCCACTTCAAAGCTCCAGGTATCATCTACGTTATAATAGTTTTCCACCTTCTTACCATTAATGACGGTATACTGTATAGAGTCCTGCTCCTCTTCATTATCATCGTATGCAGATTTTGAAGTTCCTTCAATATAAGAATTTCCATCAGAATCAATAAAAACCTGTGTATCCATTGACATAGTAAAACTCATCTCTGTTGTCTCTACTACCGTTGCAGTTGCCTCCATATGATAGCCGGCATCCATAGACAACTGGTCCACATCTGCAAATGCATCCACACAACCATTGATGACTTCCTCTGCTGTTACTGTAATCTCTCTTGTAGTTTCCTCTGCCTCTTCTTGATTACTACATGCGCTCATACTAAAAACCATAAAGGCTGATAAAGCAACGGCCGTTAGTTTTCTATATTTTCTCATAATCCGTTTCCTCTTCTTATTAAACAACGATGCAATTTCCTATAAAATGAAATTAGCCCGATTTCCAACGAAACCGAGCTGCAATGCGGATGAAGGGACTCGAACCCCCACGGTCTCCCACTAGATCCTAAGTCTAGCGCGTCTGCCAATTCCGCCACATCCG
>CAZLTS010000067.1:0-5795 GCA_964562495.1 uncultured Lachnospiraceae bacterium
TCGTAAGGTGGCAGAACTGTAACGCCGCCAATGTTACGGTCTAAATCCCAAGGAATACCAATTCCGATATGTGCATTTAATCGCAATGGCTGGTACTGTGTCAGTACGCCTACCGTATCAACGCCCGAGTTAATACAGTTACTCAGCGGGAAATCGATGATTCTGTATTTTCCGCCGAACGACACTGCCGGCTTTGCTACTTTTGCTGTCAAAACTCCTAATCTACTCCCCTGCCCGCCTGCTAAAAGCATGGCAATCATCTCTTTTTTGATCACGCTATCACCTCGCTGTAATATTTCTTATATATGAAATTATATCATAACGCCCAGAATTTTCAACCTATCATTTGTTTTTTTATGCAACTTTTTTCGATTTTTTCCCTTTGCAATCGACCGTTTTCGTCATTTTGCACTATATTTTCTATTATCTTTTCTCTGTTTCGCATTTTTTTCATGTTTTTCAGTTTTTAAAATATTTATTTTGTGTTTTTTTCGTGAATATTAACAATTTATGTTTTTCCCGGCAGAAACTTTTAAATTGCCATTGGCTTTTTTTCTCCATCTATAGTATAATATTCTTTAGCAAAATTATAAATTAATTGGAGGAGTTATCCTTATGTACCAAATGAATTTTTCATGCACCGGCTGGGTGCATTTTACAGGCATTGGTGGCATCAGTATGAGTGGTCTGGCAGAGCTTTTGCTGGCTAAGGGTTTTCGTGTTTCCGGTTCTGATTCTAAAGAAAGTACCATTACGAAACACTTAGAGTCCTTAGGTGCTTCGATTGCTTATACGCAGTCTGCTGAAAATATCAGTGCCGATATAGATGTACTTGTATATACAGCCGCAGTAAAACAGAATAATCCCGAACTGGTTGCAGCTAAGGCTGCCGGCGTTCCTACCTTAACCCGTGCCGAATTTTTAGGACAGGTTATGAAAAACTACAAATACGCCATTGGCGTTTCCGGAACTCATGGTAAAACAACCACAACCTCTATTTTATCGGATATCTTTCTAGAAGCAGATGCCGACCCTACCATATCTGTTGGTGGCATTTTAGAACAGATTCACGGTAATATGCGAATCGGTCATTCCGATTTATTTATTACAGAGGCTTGCGAATACACCAACAGTTTTCTATCCTTTTATCCTACCACAGCCATTATTTTAAATGTTATGGCAGACCACTTGGATTTCTTTAAGGATTTAGACGATATTCGTCACAGCTTCCGTGCTTTCGCAGAGCTGGTGCCGGCAACTGGAACACTTGTAATTAACAGTGGAATTGAAAATGTTTCCTATTTTACAGATGGTCTTGCCTGCAAGGTAATTACTTTCGGTCTGAACCCCGAAACAAGTGATTACTGTGCTACAAATATTACATACGATTCTCTGGGACGAGCTGCCTTTGATTTATTGATTCATGGAAAAAAGGTTGGAAACCTGCAGCTTACTACTTTAGGGGAGCATACCGTACTGGATACGCTGGCTGCCATTGCTGCTTCCATGGATCTGGGCATTGATTTAGATACCATCAAACGTGGTCTTGCCAAGTTTAAAAATGCAGACCGCCGTTTCCAGATTAAGGGAGACTTACATGGAGTGACTGTGGTAGATGATTACGCACATCACCCAGATGAGATTACAGCCACTTTAACGGCAGCTAAGAAATTCCCCCATAAGGAGATCTGGTGTGTCTTCCAGCCTCACACTTATACCCGTACGAAAGCACTACTTCCCCAGTTTGCTCAGGCATTAAGTGCTGCAGACCATGTTGTACTGGCCGATATCTATGCTGCCAGAGAAACAGATACCCTTGGTATTTCATCGAAAGACATTGCTGATTTAATAGAAGGAACAGGTTGTGATGTACATTACCTTCCAACTTTTTCTGAAATAGAAAACTTTTTATTAGAAAATTGCAAAAGCGGCGACTTGTTGATAACTATGGGTGCCGGAGATGTAGTAAACATCGGAGAAAATCTACTTGGATTATAGTTATACACATTATCCACAAATTTTTACAAGGAAAAGCCCCTGTAAATTTGTGGATAATTTTTTATTTTACTTCAAATCCTGTTTTCATGAAACCTAAGTGTTTTTAAGACTTTCGACACTATTTGACAAACTGTCGATTTTTTTATACACACTTTCCACATTTTCCACATTTTGTTATTTTCAACATATAGTTTTAGTTACATCACCATAAGATTTTCCTTTTTCAGGATTTTGTGTTATACTCTGTCCACAGACCGAAAGTAAGGGGAAAGCTTCGGATTAGGGGTACTTTTTCATCTTTCTTTCGGTCTTCGTATGTAGAAACTATAAATTATGAGGATGTAAAAAATGGGCGATTTATTTTTAGACAAGGGAAAACTTCTTACTACTACAGCAGTGTCAAATTATTTTATTGATGCCTATATGCCACACGCAAATGGTGAATTTGTTAAGGTTTATTTATATCTGCTGCGGCTTGCTTCCGATTCCGGCAGTGATCTGTCATTAGAAGCCATTGCCGACAAATTTGCTTGCACGGAAAGTGATGTATCACGTGCTTTACATTATTGGGCGGACTTAGGACTATTAACTTTAACAGAAGATACAAACGGTTCTATCCATGGTATACGATTAGAGCATTGTCTTCCAAAGGCCTCTACTCCTACCGTCATGGTTACACCACAACTTCAGGCTCCGGTTACTTCTTTTACACAGGCTGCACCGGCTGCGGCTGACACTACCGAGGAAGCTGACATACCGTCAAAGCCTGCCTACACCAGTGCACAGTTGGCTGCATTTAGTGAAATCGAAGATGTACAAAGCATAATCTTTACAGCAGAGCAATACTTGGGACGTACTTTAAGCCCCAACGATAATCAAACCTTAATTTATTTGTATGATGTATTGGATTTTTCTTATGAACTAATTGATTATTTAATTGAATACTGTGTTAGCAACGGTAAAAAACGTATGCGCTACATTGAAAAAACTGCGTTAAACTGGTATGAAGAAGGCATTGTTACCTTAGAACAGGCCAAAGCCCAGACTTCTCTATACAGTAATAAGTATTATCCGGTTATGCGTGCACTTGGTATTTCTGACCATACCCCTACAGAGGTAGAGCGTAAGCAGATTAACCAGTGGCTGGAGCAGTTTCCTATGGAGTTAGTCATAGAAGCCTGTAACCGTACCATGGCCTCTTTACATAAACCCAGCTTTCCTTATGTGTCAAAGATTTTATCCAGTTGGTCTAAAAACCAAGTAAATAATCTAAAGGATGTTACACAGTTGGATGAAGCCCATAAGCAGGCTGCCACACAAGAAAAGGTGATATCTGGGAACGGTTTTAATAACTTCGCACAACATGACTATGATTATGACCTGCTAGAAAAGCAGTTATTAACTTCACGAAGATAAGAAAGGGAAGGTTTTACACATGGCAATCAGCGCAGAACATTATGATACGATATTACGAGAATACGACCAGCGTCAGTACGCAGTACAGCGTGATTTAACTGCACGACAGGAAGCAATTTATAAGGCTGTTCCCCGTTTGCAGGAGATTCGAGATGAATTAGCCAGTCTGCAGGTAAGCAAGGCAAAGCTTCGACTGGCTCAAAACGCCTTTGCGCAAGAGGAGATTTCTCAAAAGATTCAGGCTCTTATTGATGAGCGGAATCTTTTACTAATAGAAAATGGATACTCTACCGATGCATTAAGTCCCCACTATTACTGTAAGGATTGTAAGGATACCGGTTATACCGCTGCACATAAGATGTGTCACTGCTTTAAACAGGCTTTAATTGACGTCATGTACGACCAGTCCAATGTCAAGAATATGTTAAAGCAATGTAACTTTGCACATTTTAACTTAGCCTACTATGACGACAAGACTGTTGATGGGGTAACAGGCAAAACACCCCGGCAGAATATGGAAGATACTGTTGCTTACTGTGAACAATACATCCACCAGTTTTCCACAAACTTCCGTAATCTTTTGTTTTACGGTGAAACCGGTGTAGGTAAATCCTTTTTGTCTTATTGCATTGCAAATGAGTTATTGGCACAGTCCTATTCTGTACTGTATTTATCTGCCATTGATTTTTCCAATATTATGGCGGAAGCTGTTTTTAATACCAGAGCTATGAGTACGGAATCGAAAAATACGCTACAGTTCATTTACGACTGTGACCTGCTGATTGTAGATGATTTGGGAACAGAGATTACCAATAGTGTAAAATCATCGAATTTGTTCCATTGTCTTGACAAACGATTACAAAATTCAAAGTCTACAATTATAAACACCAATTTATCTCCCAGAGAAATCAGTCAAACCTATTCTGACCGGATTTTCTCCAGAATTATTGGAAATTATACCTGTTTTAAGATTACAGGAGAAGATATTCGTAAGAAAAAACGTTTGTAACACTTGCAAATCAGACGGCTTTGTGCCATACTATGGAAGTCTACCAAGAAACATATGGAGGATTATTTATGTTAGACTATGATAACTTATTAAAGACCATCCCATCTGGACGTCTGGGTATTATTCCCCTGCGTGGATGTGAAGAGATGGTGCAGAAGATTGATAACTATATCGTAAATTGGCGTGCCAATGCAACACACAGCGATGCCATTCGTTCTAACGTTGCTTTTTCAGATTACAAGCGGGATTCCTTTATTATTAAATCTCAGGTTCCCCGTTTCGGTTCCGGTGAAGCCAAGGGTATTATTAACGAGACCATCCGCGGCGATGACTTATATTTGCTTGTGGATATTACAAACCACAGCTTGACCTACAAGCTATGTGGACAGGTGAACCACATGTCTCCGGACGATCATTTTTCTGATTTAAAGCGTATTATTGCAGCTGCTGCCGGCAAGGCAAAACGTGTTAACGTTATTATGCCATTCTTATATGAAAGCCGTCAGGACAAGCGTTCTTCCAGAGAATCTCTGGACTGTGCATTAGCCCTACAGGAACTGGTAAACATGGGTGTATCTAACATTATCACCTTTGATGTACACAATGTTGCTGTATGTAATGCCATTCCATTAAGCGGATTTGAAAGTGTTCGTCCTACTTATCAATTTATTAAGAGCTTACTGGCTCAGGAAAAGGACTTAAAGATTTCTAAGGATCATCTTATGGTAATCAGCCCGGATGAAGGTGCTATGAACCGTTCCATTTACTTTGCCAATGTGTTAGGCGTAGATGTAGGTATGTTCTACAAGCGCCGAGATTACGCAACCATCGTAAACGGTATGAATCCAATTGTTGCCCACGAATTCTTAGGAGATGATATTTCCGGTAAGGACGTATTTATTTTAGATGATATGATTTCTTCCGGCGAAAGTATCTTAGACGTAGCCAGACAGTTAAAGAAGCGTAACTGCCGTAAGGTATTCTTAGCAGCTACATTTGGTCTGTTTACAAATGGTATGGAGAAGTTTGACAAGGCATATGAAGAAGGTATCTTTGATCGTGTTCTGACAACGAACTTAACCTATCAGTCACCTGAGCTGTTAAGCCGTCCATATTTCATTAATGTAGATATGTCCAAATATATCGCCCTGATTATTGAGACCTTAAACCACGATGCAAGTATGGCATCCCTATTGGATCCTATGGATCGTATTGGAAAGTGCATTGAAGATTACAATGCATCACAGAAGCAGTAAGAAACGAAATCCCTATAGACGTGTTTTAACTTAAAAACTCTCCAAAGCTATTCTTTCCTTTGGAGAGTTTTTCTGTTTATAAACGTATTAAGTTATAATGTAATCCGGCCTTATCC
>CAZLTS010000068.1:0-5758 GCA_964562495.1 uncultured Lachnospiraceae bacterium
GACTGCTGATGAAGTAAAATCACTACAGGCCGGTGGTACATTAGTTCGTACTCCTGGTAGCAAGTATCTTTTGACTGAAAGAACAGATAAGGAAGTAGGAACAAACTATCAACCAGATGCGGGTGAAGGAATATACATTTTTAATCGAAATGATAGCAATGAATATGTAGGATATTACTACGTTAAAAGTAGTAATAAATATTATAAGCTAGACACAATTACAATTACAAAAGATGAAAATGGCGAGAAGATAGAAGGTACAGGTGTTACCTTAGTAACCACGAAGCCGGTTAGTGGAACGGTTGGTACTACAAAGAACTTCGAATATGACTATACCAATGTGGAGGCTTCGAAGGGAGGATATATCAAGGTAACGTATACTGCAGGTACAACAGCAACAACTGACGATGTTGTTATTAAGATTAATTTAGCAAGTGATTGGAAAGATAATTGGACACTGGATGAAAGTACGCACACCTTCTATTACAATAATAGAATAGCGGCTGGTGACACATCGAAATTATTAATCGATTCCTTAAAATTAGATGAGTCTGTTACTAAGGATGCCTACATTGACTTCCAGTATGACTTAACTATCAATACTGACAGTGTTCAGGTAGTAACCAGTGAAGAGGGCAAGCAGACAGTAGAGAGTATAACAAGTGGAGACAATGCATGGTGGTATGCAACAGCTACATTGAATACAGACAATAAGACAATTAAGTCTGTTGCGTGGACGAAAGATGCCCCAAAGAAAGAAACAGAATCTTCGTCTACATCCGAAAACGAGAGCACAACTGCGAGTGAACAGTCATCTACCTAAGCTGTAGCCACACATTTATAACAACGAACGATACAAAACTGTTTTATTTATTATAAGAAGGGAGAAGGACAATGCGGCGGAAAAACCTATGGAAGTATTTGATTTCGGCTTGTATGGCAGTCATTCTCCCTTTCTGTAATTTCATAACCGGTTATGGTGCTACGAAGCTGCCGGACGGTGTGGCAGCAGGTTTGCCGGAGAAGTTCACCATTATGGATAGTGATGGGAATTGTGCCGACAGTTCCACAGGAGATTATTTTCTGAATATAGAAGATATGACACAGGGGGAGCAGTATACGAAGACCATTCAGGTTATGAATCTACGGGAGGATAAGGCATATCACATTTATCTGTATGCCCAGCCGGTGGATGCGCAGGGTGAAATCAATCTGGAAGAAGAATGTGATGCTTCTTTCCGGCTAAATGGAAGAATCATATATACAGGCAAGGTAGATGGTGATGGAACGCCCAACATGCAGGAGGAGCCTATTGATTTAGGCCTGTATGAACCGGGAGAGAGTAATACCTTAACCTATAGCGTGGTGTGGAATGGTACAGATGCAGGTGGGAACATTGACTATGGTTCCAGAATCGTAGACAAGGACGGTGTTACCGTTGTAAGAGATAAAAGCGGACAGGAACAGATTAGTGGAGAAGTTACCTTCCGTTGGGTGTTTTATGCGGTGTTGGATGAGACCTATGTGCCACCGAAAACAGGTATCCTTGGCGGTACAGGCTGGATACTTGCACTTGTACTTTTGATTGTTCTTGCATTGATTTTGTGCCTGCTTATACTGATTTACAAAAAGAGGGGGCGGATACATGCGTCGGAGAAAAATTAGAATCCTAAAGGTGCTGTTTTGTTGTGCCTTAAGTCTGTCTCTTACCATATCCGGTACCTTTATGAGCTTGGCCTTGTTTGCAGATAAGGATACAGTAACCAATAGGCAGCGTTCCAGTATGGCAGATATAACCCTCATAGAACCCAACTGGTTGGCGACTGGTCAGAAGAAAGCTAAGAAGTTAGAACCGGGCATGACCATTGAGAAGGACCCTCAGGTGGTGAATGACGGAGAAGCAGGTGTGTATATCCGAATGCAGGTTCAGATTACAGATGCTTCTGGAAAACAGCTTGCCACAGGTAGTGACCGGTATCAGGCTATCCTTGCAAGTATTTATTGTAAGGGGGACTCCGAGGCAGTCACCTTATTGCAGAAAACGGACGATGGGCGGCTTGTGAGCCAGAATCCCAATTTCATCTATAAGGACGGCTGGTTTTATTATCAAACAAAGGAAAATAAGTATATTGTGTTAAAATCTGGTGAAACTACACCTACATTGTTTGACTATTTACAAGTACCTGTGCTAAAATCGGAATACAACGGAAAGTTTGATTCGGATTTTAATATAAATGTAATAGCACAGGCAGTGGCAGCAACCTATGAAGGAGATGATATTGGAAAAGCCTTTGCCTCGTTGAAGGGAACGGTCACAGATGAAAGCACAGGCACAGGTAACAACACAGGCACAGATGAAAGTAAAGCCACAACTGAGAGTGAAGTCACAACTGACAGCAAAAATTAAGACTAAAATACTAGTAGGAAGCATTATAGCGTGTACATGTTTTACAGGCTGCACCCATAGCGGGGAGCAGACTGATACCACAGCAGGTACACGCTCTTTTTATGCTATGGATACCTATATGACCTTTACTATAGATAGTGCGGATGCAGATGAATTGCTTACACAGGCACAACAACGGGTGACAGAACTGGAAGACATGCTTTCTGTTACAGATGAAAATAGCGATATTTACAGGATTAATCATAGTGACGGGGCGGCAGCTTCTGTGAGTGATGAGACGGCACAGGCCATTTCCTACGCCTTAACTATGGCGGCAGAAACAGACGGGGCATTAGACCCAACCATTTATCCTGTGCTGTCTGCATGGGGATTTACCACAGAGAATTATCAAGTGCCGGACGCAGACACCCTAGCCACACTGCTAGAACAGGTGGATTATACGCAGGTGTCGGTAGCCGGCAGCAACGTGCAGCTCCCTGCCGGCATGATGTTAGATGTAGGTGCCATAGGGAAGGGCTACACAGGAGATGCCATCATTTCCTTTCTGAAAGAACAGGGCGTAACCTCTGCATTGCTGGATTTAGGCGGTAACATTCAGGCAATCGGTGGAAAACCAGACGGCAGCAGATGGAAGCTGGGGATAAAAAATCCCTTCGGTGATGGCGTTGTTGGGGTGTTGCAGGTAGCAGATGCGGCAGTGGTAACCTCTGGAAGCTACGAACGCTATTTCACAGATGACAGCGGCAAAACCTACGGCCACATTATTGACCCCGAAACAGGACAGCCTGTGGATAACGATTTAGCCTCTGTCACGATTATAGGCAAGGAAGGAAAAAAATGCGATGCCCTGTCCACAGCTTTATTTGTAATGGGACAGGAACAAGCCATTTCCTATTGGCAGGAAAAACAGGACTTTGACATGGTTTTAATTACGCAGGATAAACAAGTCTTGGTTACAGAAGGCATAGCAGCTCAATTCACCCTACAAGATGATTTTAGCCAAACCGTCCTGCAGATGACAGGATGACTGGATGGGACGGGTGAGATAATGCACCATCCGATGCGCCTTGTTACAAGCGGTTGCATTTTATCAGCCTGTGTGCTATAATTGAAATCAAAAATAAATTGGGTTATTATGCTTGATAGTGATAGTTTTTTACTGAGATGGAGGTATACATGCTGAATGAAGAAAAGGTTAAGCTAATGACAAAACTGGCAATTTATGAAAGTAATGCAGGGAAAAAAGAGATTCCCATGAGCCGTTATTTTCGCAGCGATTATGTCAGCTATGGAGTTGTGAAGACACTGATTGCATCTACCGTTGCCTACGTGCTGATTATAGCATTGTGTCTGGTATATGATTTAGAGGGCTTTATGGATAAGCTGGTGCAGATGGACATTCTGGAGCTGGGACGCAGATTATTAATTGTGTACGTAGCGTATATGATTATCAGTATCCTTGTGGCTGTGCTGGTTTACCGGTATAAGTTTAAGAAGATAAGAGAGAGCCTGAAAACTTACAATGCAGGCCTGAAAGAAATAAACCGAATGCAGGAAGTAGAGGGCAAGATTCGGGAGAAGATAGAAATGGGAGGCAGTGACCAATATGATGAGTCTTTTAGTATTTAAGGAGAGATTAAAACAGTTTTACGGAAAGAATGATTTTTACTTGATTCCCATTGTGAAATTCCTTATGACTTTGGCTGTACTCCTTGTAGTGAATCAGCATATTGGATTTGCAGCTATTTTGAAGAATACAGCCATTGTGCTGATTATTTCTCTTGTATGTTCCTTTGTTCCTGTGGCTATGATTGTAGCTATTGTATGCGCGTTTGTGCTGGGACATATTTTTTCACTATCACTGGAAATCGGTGCAATTATGCTGGTAATCATGATGGTTATGTATCTGGTGTATTACCGCTTTACGCCCCATGATGGTGTACTGCTTATTTTAATGCCTTTGGCAAGCTTTGCCGGCATACCTTATGTACTGCCCATTATGGCAGGCTTGTTAGCAACACCGGCATCTATGGTATCTCTGGCTTTTGGTACAGTTTTGTATTATGCCATTTCCTACGTCAGCCGGAATACAGTTGTGATTACGAATATTGATTCTGATGAAGTTTTACAGAAGATTACTGTATTTATGGAGGGACTGTTTAAGGACCATTCCATGTATATTGCCATGGCAGCCTTTGCTTGTGTTGTAGTGGTTGTTTATGTTGTTCGCAGATTGTCTGTAAATCATGCTTGGAGCATTGCCATTATTACAGGCGGACTTGTGAATGTGGGCGTATTCTTAATTGGCGATATGGTGACAGTGTCAGATGGTACAGAGGTATCTGTTATTAGCCTTCTGATTGGAACTCTTATCTCTGTAGCTATAGCTTTTGTGGTTCAGTTCTTAGTGTTTACTGTAGACTACAGCAGAGTGGAGCATGTCCAGTTTGAAGATGATGATTATTACTACTATGTGAAAGCAATTCCGAAGATTACTGTAACCACACCAGAGGTTAGTGTAAAACGGATTAATGCTAGAAGAAGCAGACATCCTAAGATGGAAACGAGAAGTGCAGGAGGACGTGCAAGAGCACCTCGTGCAGCAGAGAATGCAGCGAGAACGTCAGCAGGCAGAATGTCAGTGGGCAGACAGCCTGCGGCCAGACAGACAGCAGGCAGAATGTCTGTGACCAGACAGACTACGGGCAGACAGCCTGCGGGAAGAACCACTGGAAGGCAGTAGTTATTTACAGAAACTAATTAGAGAGGAGGTAATCGATGTTTACGTATTTAAAGCAGTTTGTAGAAACGTATTTAAAATGGCCGGACATAGGTGTTATTGATGTTGTGGAGATTTTGATTATCAGTGTGATTGTGTATGAACTGTTACGCTTTATTCAGAGTACGAAGGCGTGGATGGTATTTAAGGGATTGATCATTATCCTATTGTTTACATTGATTGCCGTAATCTTTAATATGAATACCATTTTGTGGCTGCTTAATAAGTCATTTAATGTAGGCGTTATTGCACTGTTGATTATGTTTCAGCCTGAGCTTCGTAAGGTGCTGGAGCAACTGGGACAGAAAAATGTTTTAGTTGACTTCTTTAAAGAAGGCAGACGAGATGTGACGGAACGATTTAGTGATGACACCTTAAATGAAGTCATTAAGGCGACCTTTGAGCTGGCTAAGACAAAGACCGGAGCATTAATTGTCATGGAACAGGATGTAAAGCTGACAGAGTTTGAGATGACCGGTATTTCCATGGACGCTAAGGTCAGCAACCAGCTGTTAATTAATATTTTTGAACATAATACACCGTTGCATGATGGTGCGATTATTATACGTGGT
>CAZLTS010000069.1:0-5691 GCA_964562495.1 uncultured Lachnospiraceae bacterium
TGAAATAAATAATCTTCGCATCCTCGCCACCTAATTCAATGGCTACATCTGTCTGTGGTGCGTAGTCATTTAAGGAAGTAGATACAGCTACAACCTCTTGAACAAAGGGAATCTCCAGCTGCTTGGATAAAGCCAGACCGCCGGAACCGGTAATAACCGGGGAAATGGTGATGTCACCTAACTGGGCACGACAATCCTTAACAAGCTGTGCCAGTGTTCCCTGAATATCAGCAAAATGTCTGCGATAGTCAGCAAATAAAATTTCATTCTTTTCATTTAAGGCTGCAACCTTAACAGTTGTAGAGCCAATATCAATACCAAAAGTAACAAAGTTTCTCTTCATAAGTTTTCTGTGGCCTTATGCCACTGCCTCCTTCGTATATCTCTAGCAATTAGTGCTTGTGTTCATGTGTATATAAGTGCTGCTCACAGTATTCGTAGTTACCGTTACACTTTGAGCAGTAGCGGAATACAAGATTCTCATCATCTAATTCTGTTCTGCCGCAGACAGCACATTTGTGCATATAATGCTGTCCGGTGGCTGCGTCTGTGTGCACAGTTTCTTGTTTGGCCCGTTGGGTGCTCTGCTTAAACTGAACCCGTTGTTTTATCCGACTTGGATGTATCCGGTACATCTTACGAGTTGCCAGAAAATAAATAATAAAATTCAGCAGAGAAGCTAAAATTATAATTCGGTATGCCCATACAAGACCATTCCCACCGTAATTGGCTAATTTACTGGCTGTCATAAAATCATAGGCAATAATCACACCCTCTAAGATGGCAAACCATTTAATCTTCACAGGAATCAGCGCGTATAAGTATAGGGTTTCGTTAGGTGCCAATGCCGTATAAGCAAAGAAAATGGTAGACAGCACATAGTAAGTAGTGCAAAGCTCACCTACATAAAAGCCACAGTACGCTTCACCTACAATCTGCCCAATGTTAGTAGCACATAGAATAAAGTAGGAGATAAAAGCACCTACAATTGTAAAAATCATGCCGCTAAATAAATACAGATTGTAAAAAAACTTACCCCAGTACTGCTCTAAAGAAGTACCCAGACTGTAATACAGCAGGAACATAAAAAGAATGAAGATGTTAAGCTGCTGTGGTGGCGTAATCACCCAAGTGACAAGGCGCCAAACCTGTCCATGCAGTATAGCATAGGGATCTAGTGCCAGATAGGATAGCACATCTGAATTCATAATATCTAAAACGTAACCTAACGCATAACCGATTAACAGGTACACAGTCAGATTGGAAATGGCGAATTTGCCGAATTTTCGCTCTAATTTATACAAGGGATTCTTCATAAATTACTTCCTTTCCGTACATTCCTGCTTGAACGTACACTTGTCCATTTTACTCCATTTCTTAAGCGATTTCAACCTTAATTATGTGAATGTTTCGTGGAAAATCAGAGCGTTTTCTATGAAAAAACTACCCCAAGGCTATTAAAAACCTTGGGGCAGTTATGAAAGAGGTACTAGTTATTTTTATTTAATACAAGTACGGTTACGGAGTTAGCAGGAAGGTTAATGGTGCAATTATTTCCAGAAATCTCAATAGCAGATTCAACAGGAACAATTAGTTCGCCCTCCTTCTTGTTTACATTCTTCTTATGCAGAAGTTCCTGTGGAGCAGTTAATGTAATCATCTTAGCAGTGGAAGCAACGTCCATATCCTTCAGGTTTAAATCCATTAACTTATTATAGGAGTCTGCATTTACAAGCTTCACATAGTAAGCCTGCTCGTCACTTGTAACAGAGTTAAATACGATATTGTTGTAAGCCTCTAGCTTATAATCGTGTACATGACTTGTGGTTGTACCATCTGTGTAAGAGCAAATCAGGCTCTTGCCAGTCTCACCGCCGAAGTCTACAGTGATTGTATAAGGCTTATTTAATTCCAATGGCTCGTAGCAGCTGCTTCTTAAGTTACCTGCACATGTACTAGAAGAGTAGTCACCTAATGTGTAGCCTTCAATACCATGCTTGTAAACCTTAACACCGGTTGCGCGTCCATTGTAATTAATTGCATATTCGATCGCATTCTTATAGTCGTGGCTGATATTTGTAACACCAACACCTACATAGATGCCATCATTACCGGATAGTTTTACAGCTTCTACTAAAACCTTATAATCAGTTAAATCCGGGTCTATAAAGTATAAACCGGTCAGGTTTTCCGGAGTACCCTTTAAAATTAAGCCCTGTGCACAGTCGATTGTATAGCCTGCGCTTCCTGGAATCATCTTCCACTGTACAGGACCGGAGATACCTTCTCTAAAGTCCTGCTCAATTAACACATCACCGGTCTTATTATCGATTACCTTTAATGTCTTAATGCAGATTTCTGCATCCTTTGTAGCAATTTCAATACCACCTCTAGGAATTAAATCTGTCTGCTCACCAAAGTGATAGGTGGTGAAAGAAGTGCTATGCAGCTTCTTACCAATATACTTAGCAAACATCTGCTGAACATAGTAGCTTGGTGTTACCCATGAGCTTTCATTATCAAACCAGATACAGTCCGGAGTCCAACGATAAGTGGAATCTGTTAATACCTTGTTAAATAATGGAGCATAAGCAGCCAGACGAACAACATCTGAGTTGTTTTCAAAGCCTGTCATAACAGCAGCCTCTGCAACGGCACCAGCTAAGGTATTCTTATCGCTGGAAGCATATTCACCAACAAATACCTTGGAAGATTTGGTTAAATCTTCATTTCTATAGTAGTAATTGTAACGGTCTACGTTATTTAACAGATAGTCGTTTGCACGATAGTAATGCTCATCAGCGATAGTTTCCATATAGTCATCCTGATATTCATACCAGGTAACATCTTCGTCGAAGCTGTCCTTGCCATCAGTAAATGCGATGGTTGCCTTGCCCGGACGGTTACCGCTTAAGAACTTCCAGCCCTCCTGATATGCATCATCATCAGCCTGTGCACCTACGGTAGACAGAATCGTTAAATCGTATCCAGGGTAGTTTGCTTCCATAAATGCGTCAATTTCCTTCTTGAAAATCTGGAAGTTAGCGAAGAATTCTTCACCCCAGTTTTCGTTACCAACGCCTAAATAATGCAAATCAAATGGTGCTTCGTGGCCCATATCTTTACGAATTTTTGCCCATTTATTATTTTCAAAATCAGTACTGATTGCAAAGTGAATCAAGTCTGTAAAGTTGTCAATGTACTTCTGACGTAATGCACCTCCTGCCGGATTCGCATAATCAGAACGAGCCTGACATAATACACCACAAGCCATAACTGGAAGTGGAGTAGCATTCAAATCTTCTGCCAGCTGGAAATATTCCATATAGCCAAGACCCATGGTCATGCCGTAACCCCATACGTTAAAGTTTTCCTTACGAACTTCAACAGGACCTACAGAATCCTTCCAGTCGTATACGTTATCCCAGATAAAGGAACCTTCGGAAATACATCCGCCAGGGAAACGTAAGAACTTAGGGTGCAGATTCATCATCTTCTCTACTAAGTCACGACGTAAACGATAGTTTGGATTGCCAACATAGTTGCTGTGGGCAGAAGCAGAAGTAGCTTCCTCCTCTAAGCCCCATACATCTCTTGGCATTAAGGAAGGCATATCAATGGAAATGTCACCCTTAAAGATCATAGTCAATTGACCCATATCGGATAGGGTTCCGGTAATGGAAATCAGCTCGTCCACTCCATACTTCTTCCAAGTATCACCAGGCTCTACCTCAACAGTAGCCACTGTACTTAATGGAGAGAAGAAACGATCCATTAACTGTAAGATAATCGTACCACCATTTAAAGAACGTGCCCAGATGGTGAAGTCATATGCAGCCTTAGCAGTTACCTTAATGGAGCAATGGTTGTTTGTATCTGAAAATCCCTTGTTAAAAATAACAGCGCCATCATTTACCGTAATATAGTATTCATTAACATCGGGCTCTGTAATACCGAATACTGTATTTAATCCGCCTGTGTTACGAGGAATTACCTTGTCTAAGTCACCGGACCAGCCAAATAAAGGCTTATGCTTACGGCCTGTAGAAACACCATTAGGACCGGAAGCAAAATCGTAGGTATAATATTCAAATTCTTCAAAAGAACGATTCATCAATAATTCTGCATAAATACCACCATCAGCAGCATTATTAATATCTTCGTAGAACAGTCCGTATAAAACATCACTTACATCTAAGACTTCGTCCTTGCCATTAACAGTTAAAGCGTAAGGTGCTACATCCTTTGGCATAACAGTGATGTTATAATTCTGTTCAGCCTTCTTGCCGTTACATTCCAGTACAGCACAGATGGTAATGCCCTGTGGTGTAGATACGTTACCAATCTTACCGTTATCAAATACAGAGCTGTCACTGGATAACCATGTAACAGAAACCTTACCGTCCAGTAGAGAGGTAGGTAAATCAATATCTTCAGATAAAATCATGGTAGGGAATGTCAGATAACGTGTCTTAGCCAGATTAATAATCTGCTCATCTGTTAAAGACTCGCACATAATATCTACAATGTCCCGTTCCTTTAAGCTCTTCTTATATACGCGGAAATCGCATAAAGAACCGGCAAAGTCACCATCAACAGGGAACTGAGAATGTCCAATGTAGTTATTGGAGTAGTTGCCCGGAACGCGGAAGGTATCAAAGAAACTTCTTAGCTTCGCATACTGTCCGCTGGAAGTCTGACTGATAGAACCATCTGCCAGGGCTTCACCGTTAATATATAAAATAGGACCGGCACTTGACTTCGTACCTTCCTTTGTTCCCACAATTGTAAATGCAATGTGGAACCATGTACCTAAATCTAATGTCTTACCATAGTCGGCTAACATTTCACTGCCGGGTGCTGTAAATAAAGAGCCACGAAGACCTCTGTTCAAGAAAATATAAGGTCCTGCCTGGCTTCTTCCGAAGTCGAAGATACGCTCCCAAATATTATCACCTTTGTTAAAATAAACCCATGTGGATACGGTCATACCGGAATTGTCATTTACATCATTTAATAAATCAGATGGTAACTGTAAGTAACCGGAGCCTGGAAGTCCACCGGGAAGCTTTACTGCCGTACGGCCTGCAATCGTCTTAATAACAAGTGGATTCTCCCCCTTTACAACAGCGTCGTTGCCTAAACCAGAGCTGTCCTTACCGATGTTTGAAGCATCATTGAAGTCATATTTTGCAATTAATGCATCATTGTAATTATTCTCGCTCATAATCCTACCTTTCTTTATGTAAAAAATATAGTTCCATTTTAACTTGAACCCACATTAAAGTCAATGTATTTTAAGAAAAGTGTTTGCCATATTTCTATCTTAGTGGTAAAATGAGTGCAACGTATACGAAAGGAGACATAGAGAATGGAAAAGAAACCATTTGTAACATTAGAACAGTTACAGGAAATAGATAAAACATACCCTACGCCATACCATCTATATGACGAGAAGGGGATTCGTGAGAATGCAAAACGGGTAAAGGAGGCCTTTGCATGGAATAAGGGATTCCGTGAATATTTCGCAGTGAAGGCTACGCCGAATCCGTTTTTAATTAATATTTTAAAAGAGTATGGATGTGGTGTAGACTGCTCATCTTACACAGAATTATATATGTCAGATAAGATGGGATTTCATGGAAATGATATTATGTTTTCTTCTAATGCCACACCGGCGAAGGAATTTCA
>CAZLTS010000070.1:0-5671 GCA_964562495.1 uncultured Lachnospiraceae bacterium
TCTCCGTTATTTAAAAACGCTTCCACCCCAGAAGTGTCTACCAGAATATGGATTCTGTAACAGCAATCTACGGCAACAGCTCTTTCCGTTCTTCCACGTCCCAGTTCATTGGTAAATGTGAAGGTAACCATTCCTTCGTTTTTCTTATACCGAATCCATAATCCTTCACTGATACAGATTTCCATATCCGCATCTAACGGATTATCAGCCAGCACTTCATAGGCTTCCATATCTGCTGAGACCTCTCCCTCCGGCAAAATAACCTGTTCTCTCCGAAGGTCTTTCAGCTCTGCTACCGGCTGCTGTACCAGTTTACCATCTACTACTGACAGTTCTCTTGGTATAGTTAAAGCGTGCTGCCAGCCATAATCCACTGTAGGATTGTGATATTCCATACAACTTGGCATTCCCATCCAGCCAACCAGTATCCTTCTGCCCTGCTCATCTTCGAAGGTCTGCGGTGCATAGAAATCAAAGCCTCTGTCCCATTTCCGAAAGGCGCCCAGCTGGTAATCGCCTACGAAGCTGCCCTTTAATTCAAAATAGCCCGATTGGTATACATTGGTATAATCCATACCCTCTTGCTTTGCACTCTGAGGAGATACAGACAGAATCTTCTTATCCCCTACCATAAATAAATCCGGGCATTCCCACATAAAACCTAACTTCTTCTGAGATGTGATGACATTAGCCAGTGTCCAGCCGGTTAAATCATCAGACTGATAAAGCAGCACCTCTCCCATGTCCTCATTGGTTCTGGCACCCAATGCCATATAGTACAAGGCATCTGTTTCCCCGATACTCTCTCCAGATACAACCTTAGGATCCCGCACATGGCAGGTCAGATTATCGGGATAATCGGCATTGGTTAACACACACTGCTTCTCCTCAAAATGAACTCCATCTTTACTTTTGATATGTACAGAATTTCCCTGACGACCATTCGTGATGTAATTATAGTCGCCTTTTAGTTTTACGTTCCCGGTGTAATACAGGTGCATAACATCATCCACCACAATTGCAGAGCCGGAATAGATTCCATGACTCTCATAAGGCTCCACTGGTTTTAACGGTGCGCCTAAAAATTCCCAATTTAACAAATCCTTACTTCTATAATGACCCCATGTCTTCCGTCCTCCCAAGGGATTATCCGGTGAATATTGGAAGAAAAAATGATATTCTCCCTGAAACTGGCATAGTCCGTTGGGGTCATTAAGCCAGCCTGTAACTGGCATCAGATGGTACTGCAATCTCCACTGATCTTTCATGTCCCCATGTCGCCTCCTGACATTTTACTCGACAATTTTTAATAACATTTGTCCTATACGGCATGTGCCGCCTGCAACCATCTGTACCTTACTGTATGCCTCTGTATTCGATACGATGATTGGTGTTGTTGTTTTAAGTCCCGCTGCTTGAATGGTGTCTATATCGAACTCCAAAAGCAACTGTCCCTGTTTCACTGTGTCGCCCTCCTTCACATATGCCCGAAAACCGACGCCATTTAAGGTAACTGTGTCGATTCCTACGTGAATAAGCAGCTCCACGCCCTGTTTTCCTATCAGACCGATTGCATGCTTCGTATGAGAAAGCACACAAACCTGTCCATCAAACGGTGCAACCACCCTGCCCTTTTTAGGAAGAATCGCTACGCCTTTTCCTAACACTTCTGATGCCAGCATCTTGTCCTCCACCTCGGACATGGCAACTACCTTGCCCTCCACAGGTGCAAAAACCAGAATGCCTTCCTCTTTGCCGTCCTGAAAGCCAAACAGCCAGGTAAGCACAAATGCCACAATCATGGCAATGCCCATGGCAATGATATAGTTCACAGGATCTGCCAGATGCAGCAGAATCCCGAATATTCCTGTAACACCGGTACCAGATGCGCCAATTCCCTTAATTGATGCGTACATGGCACCACACCCACCGCCAATACAGCCTGCAATAAAGGGCTTGCCAAATCGAAGATTCACACCGAAAATGGCCGGCTCTGTAATTCCCAGACAGGCACTTAAAGCTGACGGCATTGCCACAGCCTTAAGCTGACGGTCTTTTGTTTTTAATCCGACTGCCAGTGCTGCAGCTCCCTGTGCCATATTGGCTGCAGAAGCCAGCGACAGCCAGTGTGTCTGTCCGTACTTCGCTAGTTGTCCTAAGTCGATAAGGTTATACATATGATGAATGCCGAACACAACTGTAACTGCATAGATACTGCCTATTAGCAGATTTCCTAACCCAAAGGGCAATGTCATAACCCATTGAATGCCATCTAGTATATTATTTTCCACCCAGACAAACACAGGTCCCACTGCCGCCAGTGTTATATACCCTGTTACGAATACACTAACCAAAGGCGTTACAAATAAATCAATCATATCCGGCACATGCTTATGTAGAAACTTCTCAATCCGGCTTAGCATAAATACAGCAATCACCACCGGTATCACATGCCCCTGATAGCCCACCATATTGATATGCCATAAGCCGAAAAACACACTTTGTGTCCGTTCCACACCATTTTCCGCTACTGTCCAAGCATTCTGCAAATCCGGATGAATCATAATCATACCGATTACTGCACCTAGGTACTGATTCGCACCAAATACCTTGGCAGCACTAAATGCAATTAAAATTGGCAAAAATGTATACGCAACATTACTAAATAAATCCGCAAACTGATAGATGGAATTGCTTGTGTTCATAGACAGAAAACCGTTATTCACCATGAACTTCAAGGCTTCCATAACACCCATTAAAAATCCACTGGCAACAATTGCCGGAATAATGGGAACGAAAATATCTCCAATAATCTTAATAAACATGGAGAATGGATGCATCCCCAGTCCTGCCATTTGCCTAGCTTCATCATCTGTCATTTCCCTGACACCGGAGCAGGCAAGAAAGGCCTCATACACCCGGTCTACGATTCCTGTTCCGAATATCACCTGAATCTGTTCCCGTCCGGCATAGACGCCCTTAACACCCGATATTTCTTTCACTGCTTTTTTATTGCACTTGCCACTGTCTTTTAATAAAATACGCAAACGAGTGGCACAGTGCATTACGGAAATTATATTTTCCTTACCGCCGATTTCTTCTATAAGTCTGCGAGCTGTATTGTCGTAATCCATAGAAATCTCCATTCTGTATTTCTGAATCTTAAGAGATTCCCTTTTTACTTATGCTTCCACCGTCGATAATTTCATATCCCAGTTGAATCTGCTTAGAAATCATTTTCTGCTTGTCAATCATCTCCAAAAGCATCTTCGTACCCTCTTCACCCCATGTCTTATAATAAAGATGTGCGGTAGTCAGCTTCGGTACAACCACTCTGGAAATACGACTATGACCTACACCTGCAATGGCTACGTCCTCAGGCAGTCTATACCCACATGCCTTTAAATACTGACCTGCACCCACTGCAATATTATCTGTAGCACAAAACAGGCCATCAATCTGCCGTCTCCTGCTTAGCTCTGCTATCTTGGCATAGCCTGACTCCAGTGTGAACTCGGCCTCTATAACCATGCCCTCCGTACTACAGCCATAGGACTTCATAGCGTCCTGATAGCCCTTTAATCTTTGACGACCTGCAGCCTCATCCCTCTCTGTAACACCAATACAGCCAATCTGCCGTCTTCCTGCCTCTAACATACGAAGTGTCAGTGCTTTGGCGGCGTTGTAGTCATCATGGTATACACATGGATAATCCTCGAATTTCTGTCCAACAATTACAAGAGGAATCGGCAGCTTCTTAAATAAAGCCTTGTGCTGCTTAGTAAAAATGGTTGCTAAAAATACAATTCCATCTACTGTATGATTCATAAACAAGCTCAAATATTCCAGTTCCTTCTCAACCTGATTCTCTGTATTGGCAAGCAGCATCTGGTATCCGTTCTGTGTCAACACTTCACTAACACCTTCCACTACTCTTGCAATTGCTTCGGAACTGATTTTTGGCACAATTACACCAATAATCTTCGACTTCTTCGTCCGCAGAACCTGTGCCTGCGTAGAAGGTCTATACCCTGTCTTCTCTATAACTTCCCGGATCCTTTCCTTCTTTTCTTCACTGACATACCCATTGTTTAAATATCGGGATACGGCGGATACTGATACGCCTGCCAGCGACGCAATTTCACGAATATTCATGTATATACTCCTTTCTCGTATGACAAACTACCCACAATACGAAATTATTATGCATTTTTTTCGCCGACGCTCCATATACTCTACTAATCGTAAAAAAGGAGTGCTGTCATGACAAAACAACCTAAAATCTTTGTTTTTCATCTGAAAGAATTTATATACACGCTTATATTTTTCTTTTTAGGAATTGCATTTGTTCTATTAATTATCGCTATGTTTTCAGGTTCTAAAGAAACCGAAACCTCACCACAGCCGACGACTGAATACATATTACAAACTACCCTGGCAGATTAACCTTCCAATTCTGCCATCCACATGACCATAGCAGCATCGCTAGGCATGCGTAAATCTCCTCGTGGAGATACGGCAACAGAACCTACCTTCGGTCCGTCTGGTAAGCAGGAGCGTTTAAACTGCTGCGTAAAGAACCTTCTGTAAAATGTCTGTAGCCATTTTAAAATTACCTGTTTTTCGTAAACTCCGGCAAAGGCCTGCTCTGCCAGATATAATATCTTCTTCGGTGCATAACCAAGACGCAGCATGTAGTATAAAAAGAAATCATGCAGTTCGTATGGTCCCACCAAGTCCTCTGTTTTCTGCGCAATCTCACCACTGCCTGTAGGTGGCAGCAGTTCCGGGCTTACCGGCGTATCTAATACGTCGTATAGCACAGAGGCCAATGCTTCATCTTCACATGTGTCTGCATAGTATCCCACCAAATGCCTTACCAGTGTTTTCGGTACTGAGGCATTTACACCATACATGGACATGTGGTCTCCGTTATAGGTTGCCCATCCAAGTGCCAGTTCAGACATATCTCCGGTACCAATTACCATACCCCCTGTCTGATTGGCGATATCCATTAGCAAATAAGTTCTCTGTCTTGCCTGGGCATTCTCATA
This sequence comes from uncultured Lachnospiraceae bacterium, assembly GCA_964562495.1. GTDB lineage: Bacteria > Bacillota > Clostridia > Lachnospirales > Lachnospiraceae > CANQSA01. Next base: position 5,055 of record CAZLTS010000070.1, read on the forward strand.
AGTGATATCTCTCTGTTCCGGGTCATGCTTGATGTCATCAAAATGTTGCTTCACTGCCGGTACAATAGAGATTTCTCGCAACGAGGCACCTAACTTATGAACCAGATTTACTGCATTCTCATAGGTGCGGTCCGTTGTTCCAAATCCCGGCATGGTAACCGCTGTAATCTGGCTGCGTTCAAGCTTAAGCATATCAAAGGCTCGTACCGTAACTAACAGTGCCAACGTGGAATCTAATCCACCAGAAATGCCAATAACTGCAGAACGGCTATGTGTATGGGCGATTCGCTTCTTAAGCCCCATAGCCTGCAATGCTAAAATCTCCTCGCAGCGGCGGTTTCTATCTGCCGTCTGTGCCGGTACAAAAGGTGCCGGGTCTATAAAACGTTCCAGCTTATTGTCCGTATCTTTAAATGAAAAAGTAATAATCTCTGCGCAATTTGCTTCCGTCACGAAGGTTGTCATCCTGCGACGCTCATTTACAAGGCGTTCTAAGTCAATGTCTCCATAAACTGTCTCATTTATAAATCGCTTCGCCTCTGCTAAAACAGTTCCATTCTCCGCTATAATATTATGTCCTGCATAGACAAAATCTGTAGTGGATTCTCCTTCCCCTG
>CAZLTS010000071.1:0-5576 GCA_964562495.1 uncultured Lachnospiraceae bacterium
AAGATTGCGCATGCACATAAGATTCCATTGGTTGTTGATAACACATTTGCAACACCTTATCTGGTACGTCCGATTGAGTATGGCGCTGATATCGTTGTTCATTCTGCAACGAAGTTTATTGGTGGTCATGGTACTACAATCGGTGGTGTTATTGTTGATGGTGGTAAGTTTGACTGGGAAGCATCTGGTAAGTTTGCTTCATTAACAGAGCCAAACCCAAGCTATCATGGTGTTGTATTTACGAAGGCAGTTGGTGCAGCAGCATTCGTTACTAAGATTCGTGCGATTTTATTAAGAGATACAGGTGCTACGATTTCTCCATTCCATGCATTCTTCTTCTTACAGGGACTTGAGACCTTGTCCTTACGTGTTGAGCGTCATGTTCAGAATGCGTTGAAGGTAGTAGAATACTTAAATAATCATCCTCAGGTTGAAGCTGTACATCATCCTTCTGTAACAGATGATCCTTCTCAGAAGGCATTATATGCGAAGTACTTCCCTAATGGTGGTGGTTCTATCTTCACATTTGAGATTAAGGGTGACGCACAGAAGGCAAAGGATTTCATTGATAATCTGGAATTATTCTCCTTACTGGCAAATGTTGCAGACGTTAAGTCTTTGGTAATTCATCCTGCAACAACAACACACAGCCAGTGCACAGAGGAAGAATTATTAGATCAGGGTATTAAGCCTAACACGATCCGTTTATCCATCGGTACAGAAAATATTGATGATATTATTCAGGACTTAGAAGAAGCATTTAAGGCTGTACAGTAAATATCACGCAGAGTGAGATATGTTAGCTGGCAAAGTTTGAATTTAATATTAAGGCGAGGCAGAGTAATCTGCCTCGTTTTTTCGATTCTGCTTTGTTTGCGAATAGCTTGCAAATTAGGCGAGATTGCTATATACTAATCGTATCTATGTGCAATCAGACGGCACAGCTATTTGTGACGTCTGCGGAATGGAGAATTTATGTACGATTATTTAATAGTAGGTGCAGGTCTGTTTGGTGCAGTTTTTGCACAGCAGGCGACGCAGGCAGGTAAAAAATGTCTGGTTATAGACAAAAGAGAGCACATTGCAGGCAATGTATATTGTGAAGAAATAGAAGGCATTCGTGTGCATAAATATGGTGCTCATATTTTTCATACGAACAATCAACAGGTGTGGGAGTATGTGAATCAGTTTGCTTCCTTTAACCGTTTTACCAATTCACCGGTAGCGAATTATCATGGTGAGTTGTATTCCCTGCCTTTTAATATGTATACCTTTAACAAGATGTGGGGCGTAGTGACACCCCAGGAGGCTGAAGCGAAGATTCAGGCACAACGGGAAGAAGCAGGCATTACAGAACCGAAGAATCTGGAAGAGCAGGCGATTAGTCTGGTGGGGAAGGATATCTATGAGAAGCTCATTAAGGGCTATACGGAGAAACAGTGGGGCAGACCTTGTAATGAGCTGCCATCCTTTATTATTAAGCGGCTTCCGGTACGGTTTACCTTTGATAATAATTATTTTAATGCGCTATATCAGGGAATCCCTATTGGCGGATATACGAAGCTGGTAGAAGCTATGCTGGAAGGTATTGATGTGAAGCTGGGTGTGGATTACCTGTTAGAGAAAGAGGCATTCAATCAGCAGGCGAAGCGGGTTGTATACACAGGCCCCATTGACGCATACTATCAGTATCAGTATGGAGCGTTGGAGTACCGCAGTGTGCGCTTTGAAACAGAGGTACTGGATACACCGAATTTCCAAGGGAATGCGGCGGTGAATTACACAGATAGGGAAACACCATGGACAAGAATCATTGAGCATAAATGGTTTGAATTTGGTACCCAGCCTAAGACTGTAATCAGTAAGGAGTACAGCTCTGAGTGGAAGCTGGGAGATGAACCCTATTATCCGGTAAATGATGAGAAAAATGAAGCACTGTATCAGAAGTATAAAGCATTGGCAGATGCAGAAAAACAGGTAATATTCGGTGGCAGATTAGGCGCCTATCGGTACTATGATATGGATGCAGTGATTGCAAGCGCTTTAGAAGTAGCAAACCGGGAATTACAGTAACAGGCAAGGTTTTACATGATTAGGTTAGACAGACAGTCCATGAAGGACTGTATATTTTCAGGAAAGTTTGGATTAGAGAAGGAGAATTTGCGAGTAGATACCCAGGGATTTATTGCAAAGACCAAGCATCCCTTTCCAAAGAGTCCTTATATAGAACGGGATTTTTGTGAGAATCAGATAGAAATGATTACACCGGTATGTGACAGTATTGAACAGGTACATGAGGTTATGAAAAGCTTACATGGTGAAACGGCAAAAGCATTGCTGACACAGCCGGAGGGGGCGGAATATTTGTGGCCCTTTTCCAATCCACCGTATATTACTACAGAGGCAGATATTCCCATTGCCACTTACAGCGGCAGGGACAAACATAAGGAGGAATACCGCAGACAGTTAGCTGCTAAGCATGGCAAGAAGAAAATGTTGTTTTCCGGTATTCATTTTAATTTTTCCTATAGTGAGGAGATTCTAAAGCGGGGATATGAAGCAAGCAGCGCAACAGATTTTACTACCTATAGCAATCAGGTCTATCTGGAACTGTCAAAGCAGCTTACGAAATACGCATGGCTGATTGTTTATCTGATGGCAGCCAGTCCGGTTATGGATGGGTCTTTCTTTCAACCGGAAGCCAGAGGACAGGATGTTGTACAGAATTATGCATCTGTTCGGTGCAGCGAAGTGGGGTATTGGAATGATTTCATCCCCTTATTGATTTATGATAATCTGGATACTTATGCAGAGAGTATTGCACGTTATGTGGAAAATGGAAGACTGATTTCAGCAGCAGAGCTATACTATCCCATTCGGCTAAAGCCGGCAGGCGCTTATTCTATGGAGAACCTGCGGCAAAACGGAGTAGACCATATTGAAATCCGTACGTTAGATTTGAATCCATTAACACCTGTGGGAATCTTCGGGGAGGATTTGCAGTTTTTACATCTGTTGATTTTGTATTTAACATCTCTTCCAGATGAAGAATTTGGATGCTATGAGCAGATGATGGCGATTCGTAATGAAAAGCGGGCAGCAACCTATGAAGATAATTTGATTTGGATAGAAACAGGCTGGAATCAGACCAGGTCTATAGAAGATGCAGGCATGGAGGTACTAGGTGCCATGGAGACATTTTTTATGGATTATGAAGATTATGAGAATATAAAGGCATGCCTGCGCAGGCAGGAGGAGAAGCTTTTGAATCCGGCTATGCGTTATGCTGCCAGAATACGGAAGCAATATCAGAGAAATTATGTAACAAAGGGTCTTGTACTTGCAAAGGAATATGCAGAGTATGTATCCTGAACAGGCAATGAGCAGAAAGGAAAAAAGATGGAAAAAATTGCAATTATTACAGATTCCTGTGCAGATGTGTCAGCACAAGATAGAGAACAATATGATATCTATGTTATGCCCATGGTTGTGCAGTGTCAGGACGGGGAGTACAAGGATGGTGTAACCATTACAGCAGAGGAAGTATATGAAAAACAGATAAACGAGGTAATTAAGACAGCATCTCCTACAGGGGAAGATATTATGGGAACCTTTGAACAGGTTAAGAAAAATGGATATACCCATGCAATTGTCGTGCTGCTTGCATCTGGGTTGTCTGGCACTTATAATCAGGTGCGCCTGATGGCACAGTCAGAAGAAGATTTGGAGATTACAGTGTTAGACGGTAAAAGTGGCAGCGTAGGCTATGGTGCAGTTGTACGCACTCTGGCACAGTACCGGGACCAGGGACTTGGCTATGAGGAGCTTTTAAAGAAGGCAGAGCAGTTGATTGCTAATACATTTGTCTATTTCTCACTAGATTCCTTAGTGCACTTAGAGCGTGGTGGCAGAATCGGAAAGGCAACAGCCTTCGTAGGCGGTGTTATGAAAATTAAGCCGATTCTTTCTTTTACCAGAGAGGAAGGAGAGATTATGGTACCGGCGAAGGTGCATGGCAGACGTGCAGTTATGCCGAAGTTGGTAGAACTGGTAGAAAAGCGTATTTTAGAGCATCCCAATCTGCCATTCCACTTGATTGTAGCCCATGGCGGCTTACCGGAGGAGCGAGAGGTGCTAGAGATGAAGCTACGTTCCATGTATCCACAGCTACGTTCTTGTATCCAGACGAAGATTGGCGCAGCCTTAAGTGCATATTTAGGTTCTGGTTTATTGGGAGCGGGGGTACAGTTTTTAATAGAAGAATGAGAAAACAGTTTTTTATCAAATAAAAGTAATAGAGCGTTGTATCTTGGATTTATGGGATACAACGCTCTTTGTTTTAGATGTTATTGTGTATACTACTGTTCTTGGCGAGTTTCACATAGCTGGTCTAATGTCTCCCATTGTGCCTTTGTTAATGATAAAGCATATACAGGAGAGGTTGTGGTATCATAGTCAATCGAGTCATTGATTGCAGTAACATAGACTGTGTAGGTCTCTTCTGACGTATCGTTATTTGAAGCCTCCTCGAACAAGGAGATCATAGGCTCTAGGGAAACGTCACTATCTGCATAGAAGTATGAAGCTGTATGCATGGTAACCGGTGGCAGTTCCTCGCACCAGAAGTTTAGGTGATACGGGTTATAAGTACCATCATATTCAGAGAGAACATTTTTCAACTTGGTAACCAGATTTTTGGAATCTGTCGTCTCTACTTTAGGCAGGCACAGCTCCATTAACTTCGCATAGGTTTTTGGAAAGACCGTAGCAGTAATCGTATATTCACCAGTGTAAACCTGTAGCCCTTCATAGTATGTAAAATCTATATAGAATAATGGCTGCCAGTTCTCGTTGTAACTCCAGGTATAAGGAGACTCCAGGATAGCGTCCATAGAGTCATCACCAGAGGTCCGGTAAGAAGTAAAAATGTCCCATGGCTCTGTGATAATCTCAGCTGCAAGAGTGTTGGATGGATAGTCTTTTATCTCCTGTTGGAATATGGCGTAAATCGCCTTTCTCTCATCTGTAGTAAGCTCTGAAACAATATTATACAATCCATCGTCAGAGGTATTAAATGTGGCGTTAAATTTACCAGTGGCAATATCAGGCAGATTCTTGCATTGATACATTAGCTCAGAATCAGAAGCATAGGCATTGCTTATGGTGTCCAGCGCTTCTGTAGAAATGGGAAGCACCCGTTTTAACTTCTTAGAGCCCTGATAGAAGGTAACAACACAATCAGAACCATTTGCCTCAAGACGTCCATATTTATTTTCTTTCAGAGCATCTATGGCATTCTGCCACTGCTCCGACAGCGTCTGGATGGTAGTCTTATCGGTTAATTTAGCATCTAACAGCATATGCACGAAATAATCATCCGTATGATCGCTAAATGCGGAGGAAGCTATGGTAAGACCACTAATCTCATCACTATCCCAGTGGCTAGAAATCGTGGTATTACATAGACCAACCATACTAGCTAAGGCTAGACTGTTTAAACCTTCTACAATAAATAGGCTGGGCCAGGAGGCAAGCACCTCCTTAAAGGATTTATTTGTATTTAATTCCAGTACAAT
>CAZLTS010000072.1:0-5557 GCA_964562495.1 uncultured Lachnospiraceae bacterium
AGACCAAGTCCTTTATGGAAAATGAGATTGCATCGCTTGAGGAGATTACACCGGATATTCCGGTTACTACTAGCATGATGGGTGTTTATCCCGGCTTGAACTACTGGGACATGGCGCCATCTGTAGATGTAATTTCCTGGGATAATTATCCGGAATGGCATAACCCATATTCAGATGATGAACACGTAGGTTGTCGGATTGCCTTTATGCACGATATTAATCGCTCTATGAAGCATAAGCCGTTTTTACTAATGGAAAGCACCCCTAGCCAGATTAACTGGCGTCCGGTTAATAAGCTAAAGCGTCCGGGTATGCATAGCTTATCTTCCATTCAGGCAGTGGCACATGGAGCAGATAGTGTGCAGTATTTCCAGTTTAGAAAGGGCAGAGGTGCCAGTGAGAAGTTCCATGGTGCAGTTGTAGACCATTATGGCAAGGAAGATACAAGAGTATTCCGGGAGGTTGCCAGACTGGGTGAAGACTTGGAGAAAATGGACGAAATTGTAGGTACGGTCAATGTACCTGAGGTGGCATTGATTTATGACTGGGAGAACCGCTGGGCAATTGAGCATCTGCAGGGGCTAAATCAGAATCGGGATTATGAAGGTACCTGTGTCAGTCATTATAAACCTTTTTGGAATATGGGAATGGCTGTAGACGTAAACTGTATGACAGAGACATTAGGTCAGTATAAGCTGGTAACAGCACCTATGCTGTACATGACAAAGCCGGGTGTTACCCAGGCACTACGCGATTATGTTAAGGAGGGTGGTACTTTAGTATTAACCTACTGCAGCAGTTATGTAAATGAAAATGATTTGTGTTATATGGGTGGATTCCCGGGAGAGCTTATGGATGTAGCCGGTGTATGGGCAGAGGAAATTGATCCCCTGTATCCGCAGGAGAAGAATTCTATCACCTTATATAACTATGATAAGGCGTATTTCCGTCAAGAGCAGTACCAATGCAAGGATTTGTGTGAGATTATTCATGCCAAAGAGGGAACAGAGGTGTTGGCAGTCTACGACAGCGACTTCTATACAGGTATGCCTGCTGTTGTGAAGCATCCTTTTGGTAAAGGAACCTGCTACTACATTGCTACTAGAACAGAGGAAGCGTTCTTGGAAGACTTTTACCATAAGCTGGCAGATACGCTTAACCTTTCAAAATCGATGTATGGGGACATACCGGAAGGCGTATCTGTGCAGAGCCGATTTGGCGATGGCATGGCATATGATTTTATTATGAATTTTAACAGTCATGGAGTCACCATTCAGGGGGCAGGTGGAATTAATCTGCTAGATGGTAAAGAAATGACAGGAGAGATTTCGTTAGAGCCATATGGCTGGTGCATTATGAAGCATAAGTAAGACGAGGCTTGAGAGAAAAAATAAGTTTTAGTTGAATAAAAGCACGTTTAATAGTAAAATAGCGGGAGTAGATTTAATTAGTGAGGTGAAATTATGGAACTATGGAGTGCAGTCTTATTAGGAATTATACAAGGGGCGGCTGAGTTCCTGCCTATTAGCAGCAGTGGACATTTAGCCATTTTTAAGAATTTATTCGGATTAAGTGATGTTAGTATTTCTTTTGACATCCTGTTACATATGGGTACGCTGGTTGCAGTGTGTCTGGTTTACTGGAAGGATATTGTACGATTGATTGTAGATGGAATCGGTATTCTGGTGGATTTCTTCTATAATATCTATGCATGGATTCAGAGAAAACGAGGCATGGATATGCCAAGACGGCGTGTCATTACTTCTGCTTATCGGAAGTTTGCATTGCTTGTGGTCGTATCCACCATTCCAACCGGTATTATGGGAATCCTGCTAGGTGATGTGGTGGATGTTGTATCTAAGACTATGCTTGTACCAGGAATTGCTTTGTTGGTTACAGGTGTAATGCTTATGATTTGTGATTTACTGCCTGCCGGCAGTAAAACGCCGAAGCAGACTGGCTGGGGAACTGGTTTATTTTTAGGAATTGCACAGGGATTTGCAGTTTTGCCGGGTATATCCAGATCTGGAACAACCATTACTGCAGGTGTATTTTGCGGACTACGCAGAGATTTTGCAGTGAAGTATTCCTTTATTATGTCTATACCTGCCATTTTAGGTGCAATGGTGTTAGATGGTAAGGAACTGTTTACTGCGAATCTGGCAGCAGGAGAACTGGCATGTTATTTTGTTGGCGCAGTGGTAGCAGCAGTTGTTGGTTATATTTGTATTAAGACACTGCTTGTGGTTGTTAGAAAGAAGAACTTCCGTTTCTTCGCCTACTATTGTTTTATAGTAGGTGCCATTGCCATTGTTGCTCATTTTGTTATGAACTAACTGGATAGTCTGGAGGAAGATAAAGTGGCGAATACGAAGAAAAGCAAACAGCCCGCCAGAACCACAGGTAAAAAGACTGCAGCCAAAGGTAAGAGTACCGCTGCCCGTAAGCGTACGGCAGCGAATAATAAAAAGAAAGCCCCGGAGAAATATGTGCCAACCGAGAAGGATTTAATGCTTCAGCGTGAAGTGAAGCTTTTGGTGCTGACTGGGGTTTCTCTTATTTTATTCTTAAGTAATTTTGGAATTTGTGGTAAGTTAGGCAGCCTTGTAAGCCATGTTATGTTTGGCGTGTTTGGCTGTTTGGCATATGTTGTACCGGTTCTGCTTATATTAGGCGGAGCATTTTTAATATCCAACTGGGGTAATCATAAGGCAACGGTGAAGTTCTTTGCCGGTGTATTTATGTTTGTATTGATTTGTACTTTTGTACATATGTTATTTGTAGACGGTTACGAAACGATGACCATGAAAAATGCCTATGCACTGTGTGCCAAGAAGCAATACGGTGGTGGTGTAGTAGGTGCTTTCGTGTCGTACTTTTTAACCGTTTGTGTAGGTAAGGTAGGTGCGTACATTGTATGCATAATCTTAATGATAGCAGCCTTTGTGCTGTTAACAGAACGTTCAGTTGTAGGCGGTGTGAAGCGCCAGGGACAGCGAGTTTATGATTCTGCCAGAGAGGATATGACCAGATTTCGGGAGAATCAGGAATATCAGCGGGAAGAACGGGCAAGAAAACGAGAATTAGAAAAGAAGTATCGGCGTAAGGGAATCTCTCTGGGAGATACTTCCATTAAGCCGGAAGTGACGCCGCCTAAAGAAGAGATGCAGGAAGTGCATGCTGAGGATTTCCCTATTCATGTACATTCCCAGTATGATGATTTAGAGGACGTAGATCCCATTGTACCTGTTACACCGACAAAGGTGGAAGCACCGGTATATAAGGAGCCGGAGCCAGCAACCACATTTCCTGTTGAGCCGGAGCCGGCAGCCGCATTGCCAATTGAGCCGCAGTATGCCAGCTCGGTGGTGCCGGATGTGCAGGAAGCGGAGGGAGAACCCTTTACACCTAAGGAGAGAATCGTTGTAAGTAAGGCGGCTATGGACACCATGCACCGGGGTGCTTATGGTGTAGGTGGCAGCGGTGTTACGAAGGCAGAGACAGATGCAGTTACTGTACATGAAGAAGGGGATAGTACAGATGTAAGAGAAGTCCCTATGCCGGATATTGCTACGGCTAAGAAGGCTTCCGCTGCTAGTATTGCACAGGCTGTTATGCCAAAGCCCAATGCTAAGCGGACAAGACATTATATTTTACCGCCATTGCAATTGCTAAATTCCGGAAGCGGCTCCAACAACAATGGAGATGCACAGGAGTTGAAGGCTACAGCGATTAAACTGCAGCAGACATTGCAGAACTTCGGTGTTGGTGTAACCATTACAGATGTAAGTCGCGGACCATCAGTTACCCGATACGAGTTACAGCCGGAGCAGGGAACGAAGGTATCCAAGATTACCTCTTTAACAGATGATATTAAGTTAAATCTGGCAGCATCTGATATTCGTATTGAAGCCCCGATTCCGGGAAAGGCAGCAGTAGGAATTGAAGTGCCGAATGCCAGCAGAGATACGGTATATTTTAGGGATTTAATTACGTCTAAGGAATTAAAGAACCACCCTTCCAAGCTGGCATTTGCAGCAGGAAAGGATATTGCCGGTAAGGTAATCGTGGCAGATATTGCCAAGATGCCCCATATGCTTGTGGCAGGTACAACAGGTTCTGGTAAATCCGTATTCACCAATTCTATTATTATGAGTATTTTATATAGAGCGAAGCCATCTGAGGTAAAGCTGATCATTGTAGATCCTAAGGTGGTTGAGTTTGGAGTTTACAATGGAATTCCACATTTGCTGATACCTGTTGTAACAGATCCTAAGAAGGCAGCCGGCGCCCTGCACTGGGCTGTAGCGGAGATGCAGGATCGATACGCTAAGTTTGCCAGTATGGGTGTAAGAGATTTAAAGGGATATAACGCCAAGGTGGTGGCGCAGCCTGTAGAACCGGGACAGACACCGCCGGAGCCGTTGCCACAGATTGTTATTATTATTGATGAGTTGGCTGATTTAATGATGGCAGCTGCTAAGGAAGTGGAGGATGCGATTTGTCGTTTGGCACAGTTGGCTCGTGCGGCAGGTATCCATTTGATTATTGCCACCCAGCGGCCTTCCGTAGATGTTGTGACAGGCTTGATTAAAGCCAATATTCCATCTCGTTGCGCCCTGCTTGTGTCTTCGGGAATTGATTCCAGAACCATTATTGATATGAATGGTGCTGAGAAGCTGCTAGGAAACGGGGATATGCTATTTTATCCGTCCGGTTATGTAAAGCCGGTGCGTTTGCAAGGGGCATTTATTTCCGATGAAGAAGTGGCAAGAGTAGTGGAGTATATTACAAAGCAAAGCGGTGATGTTGTATACGATGAACAGATTACCCAGCGCATAGAGATGCCAGCGCTTGCCAGTGCCTTAGCAGAGGATAAGGACAATGGCAGGGATGAATATTTCGTAGAGGCCGCCCGGTTTGTCATTGAGCGGGAGAAGGCATCTACCAGTATGCTGCAGCGTATGTTTAAAATCGGGTTTAACCGGGCAGCCAGAATCATGGAACAACTGTCAGAAGCAAATGTTGTAGGAAATGAAGAAGGTACTAAGCCACGTAAGGTGCTTATGACTATGGAACAATTGGAGCAGATGCTTGCAGAAGAAAGCGGTGCAGACCAATAATTTACTTGCCTTAAGGCAGAAAGGAAATCAGACAGATGAAAACAGATATTGAAATCGCAAGAGAGGCCAATATGGTGCCCATTAAAGAAGTAGCAGCGAAGCTAGGTATGACAGAGGATGACTTAGATCTGTACGGCAAATACAAGGCAAAGATCTCTGATGAATATTTAAAGAAAATCAAAGATAATAAGCAGGGAAAACTGGTACTTGTAACAGCTATTAACCCAACACCGGCAGGCGAGGGCAAGACAACAATTAGTGTTGGCCTGGGTCAGGCACTTTGTAAAATGGGAAAGAAAGCGGCTATTGCACTAAGAGAGCCTTCCTTAGGACCTTGTTTCGGCATCAAGGGTGGTGCAGCAGGTGGCGGCTATGCCCAGGTTGTACCTATGGACGAATTAAATCTGCATTTTACAGGAGATTTTCATGCCATT
>CAZLTS010000073.1:0-5508 GCA_964562495.1 uncultured Lachnospiraceae bacterium
TCTGCGTCTCCATGGTTCGAATGTCTATATATATGTAATTCTCATCATATACAAGCTCTTCCACGGGAATTAAATAGGACTCTAAGCTTATCATAGTGTTTATTAAGTTCTTAAGAACCGTTAACAACTGCTGTTTGCGAACCGGACGACTAAAATAATCGGCCAGTGTCTGTTTAGCTGTAATGTTATAACGGCAAATCCTATTTGCATTCATCTGGTTATAGACAACGGGCAGCAATCCCGGAATTTCATTGTTTGTCTGCATTCCCAGAGTTACCCTATCTAATACTTCTGTTAAATCTAGTGTATATACCAGATAACTGTTTGCCCCTTGATTCTCATAGTTATACATACTATTCTCCATTCCGCAGACGCTTATCGTCGAGGAGCTCACGAGAAAGCTGCAAATGTAGTTTCTTGTGTAGCTTCCAGGCTGCTTTATAGCGTCTGCGTCACAAAACAGCCGTGTAAATAATCAGCTCATCGGTGTGATTATTCACTCTCGCCTCTAGTTACTGTTGCATCACCAATAGCTGAATCAACCCCCAGCTATCTCCATTTTTCACCGGTGCAATTCCATAGTCACTAAACTGCAGACAATCGTCAAACTCCGGCTCTATTACCACATTGCCATACCCATCTATATATCCCCATTTACCACCTTCATAGTAAGGAGCCACATTAAAAGAAAATGATTTTACTTCCTTGTATTGTGCTTCCATAAACATTGTGCCGTCTGTTTTTACAAAGCCCCATTTTCCGTTCTGCTTCACTGCTGCCGGTTGGCTACTTGCAAACATACACACATCCTCAAACTGTTCTGTGCCAATTTGATTCCCACTACTATCATACATTTGGTAATAGCCATCTTTGCTGGCAAATATAACGCCATTAGAGATGCACATTCCATAATCAGTCAGTTTGATGTCATCATAGGCTACGTCTAAGACCGTTTCTCCCTCTGCATTAAGCACACCCCATTTTCCATCCTTTTTCACAGCTACTACCTCACCGGAGAAATTAGAGCAGTCGTCCCATGTTAATTTCTCGGGAATATTCAGATCATCACCTACAATATCCCATTTTCCATCTAAAGATACAACCGTCTTGCCTTCCACAATAGTTCCAATGGAATCCACTGCTTTACTGGGCTTTTGAATCTTAGCCCCTTCTATATTTATCACATAGCAGTCTCCATCTTCCTTCACGGCCGCCTGATCATTAACAAATGGCTGTGCCTCCTCATAAGACGGCTGAAGGAAAACATTAGAACCTACTCTATAGTAGCCCCACAGCCCATTTTTACATACCAGGGTATCTGCGCCTAAAAAAGTAAGGATCTTATCATAATCATTTAGCAAATAGTTGTAGGTATAATAATTATCCTGATAATACTGTTCCAACACCTGGGACTCAATTCCATTGGCTCTGGCCTGACTTACGGTAGTAAATATCTGCTGCGGCATTTCATTTTCGCTATAATAAGCACACAACTTTTCATATCCAACTGCCTCTTCTGGAAATGCACTGATGATTTCTTCCAAATCTGTAATATAGTTGCCATCATCTAAGAGCACATCCTGTTCCATATAGGCCAAATGCACATTAATATCATCACTGTTAATAGCCAATGCCTGTGCGTAATAATCTCTAGCCACATATGGAAGTCCTTCCTCTGCTTTTTCCTTCGCCAATGCTATGTAATTGTTATAGCTGTTTACCTGATTCAAATCCGTATTGCCACGATAAAGGAATGTACCGATACCCAGCAGCAACAATAAACAACTTGTTATAAGACGTACTTTCATCTGATTCCTCCTTACGGTTACATACCAAGGGCAACTGCACACAAAAATCCAAGCAATGTATACGGTGCCATAGGCAAGGTCATTTTCCGGTTTCCCTTCTTACGTATCAGCATATAAAGTCCTACTATAAACAGCACAACCAACGTAATCAACAGCATGCTATATAACGCCAGATATCCATATAGTAATCCCAGTATGCCGTATAATTTCACATCTCCCATGCCAATTCCATCTTTTACAAACAGCTTCCCGACCAAAAAGATTCCGGCTCCCAACAACATACCCATTCCTGAAAACTTAAAAACTGTCAGCCAGTCAGAACGAGAAACAAATAAATCAAGCAGTACCAAAACCAACCATAGACCTGCTCCTATAGCCAGAAGCTTATTGGGAATAATCTTCTCTTGATAATCAATACAAGCAATGGGAATCAGCCATACATATACTGCCAGATTACGTAAGCAACAGATCATGTTATTTCCCCAGTGACTGCTTCCATATAAAACAGCCACTGCCAACAAGCTTAACCCACCCCATACGAAAAACCGCTTCCACCACAGTTTGGTTTTTATGTATATCAAAAACGTGCACTTTTCTCCATATCTATTATGCAGGCACCATAAAATAAGCAATATGACAATAACACCTACGCCGCTTCCTATTCCGTATACAAGTCTTTGCATATACCAGCACCTTCCTTTTCTCGTATTCTATGTGTTTTCATCAGGGATTGTCCCCGCCCAGCCAGGCTCTCGCCCGGCTCTCTTCGCATATCACCAGATTCCCGTACTCGTAGTCCAGAAAACTTAACATCTTCATCTTGTAGTACACAACGATATGTACATCCTCCGGCTCCTCTTCGCTGAATATGGTAGATAGGTTAAAATTCATACCATCTAATCCATTAACCACCCCTAATTCCTCCAGCTTTTCATCTGCTTCTGCCAGTTGAGTGCCGAAAGATTGAGCAACCAGTGCCTTGGCTAACGGTGCCGCTATCGCTCTGGACTGTGCCACCGGCAAAGCATCTTCTCCTGTAATCGCTGCCACAGCTCTCATATAAACTAATGGATTTTCCTGAATTTCTCCAAACGCATTTTCTATCTGTTTGATACATGTCTGCACCGCGGTCGCATCATCTCCAAGCGTGTTTAATATAACTTCCATAGCCGAAACTCTGTCTTCCAACAGGGTTTCTCCACTCTGTTCCATACCACTGTACAGGGAACCTAACGTATCAATAATGGTATCCTTCTGTTCTTTAGAATCACCGATTTGCATAACATAGGCATACTGTGCGATTTCCCTAGTTGCTGTATCCACTGCATTAGATACCAATGCCTGCACTCTACAGTAATTAAAGAAATTAATCACCGTAAGAATACATATAATAAATGCAGTCAGGGAAATCGTAGCTTCCAGGGTTAGAACACCGTTCTCCTGTTTCCACAGTTTCCAAAGTTTGTTCTGTTTTAACCTTTTGTACGTTTTTTTCAATCCCTGCCTCCTGTCCATCTGGTATTCGCTGTTTTAATATCCCATAACCCCTTGATAATGTAATGTACCTGTTGTATTTACATCCATTTCTTCATAATCCGGGTCACTGGCGGATAAATCATCATTAAACAGACTAACCTGATTTTGGAACATATCTATTTTCAGAAACAGCATATGAAAATCAATGTCTGCATCTATGGTTACATATGTGTACGCCTTACTTAATGAGAATGTCGTCCCTGATTTGTGATACAAATCCGAACCCACCTGTGCATTGGCTATATTTAACTGAATCAAATCTGCCATTCTTGTTAAAACAGCATCATCTGTGCACAGTTTAATATAGGTAAACAGCATCAGATAGTCCCGATACCCCAGTTGTATATTTCCTGCTGTATTGCTGTCTGCATCTCCATCTGTCTGCACTGTCTTGGCTTCAATCACCGGCTCCAATTCTTCTAACTTGTCTGCTACAATCTGGTTAATAATAATTCTGCCATCTATCTCATAGGTAGACTGTAAATTTCTCATAGTCTCTCCGGTTCCATAGGACGCTGCTTCCTCGGTCAGTTGGGTTTTCGCTTCCTGCAGGATTGCATCCACCCCAGTCTGTAGCTCTTGGGTTATGTCATTATCAACACCTGCCGCATAAGTTGCTACCACATCTGCACAACGTGTTTCCACCTGCGCAATCATATCTGTAACAACCTGCTCTGATGATTTCTCATCATTTTCTGTATCAGCCAATGCCGTTTTTAGTTCCTCATACAGCGTATTCTCTATACTCTCTAATACATAACCTGTAATCTGCTGTGCACTTACACTGCCTAATGTCCAAGTATCCTTTGTTTTAACCAACGGTACCTTTTCCCCTGCCATCATCCGTTCCATGTCCTGTGCAGACTCTGCCAGTGCCAACGCCATTTGTGATACCGTCTGTACTACCTGATAAGGCACTCTTCCCCCCGTTGCTGCTTGCACTGCAAGTCCATTTGCCATAGTGCTCATCTTTGTTTCTGCATCTGTCAATGCATATATGCTGTTAAATATAAATCTGGCAGCATACACCGACCCCTTTGCCAGCGTAACATTCGTGGACGGATTGGTATCTCCGAACAGCATATATTCCACCTCAGCCCCATAGAGATAATTATTCTGTGCATTCATCTCTATATTGGTTAGGGTCTTCCCTTCTCCCATAGAATTGTAAGAGAAGTTCCCAAATATATATTCCAATACATACAAGTTATCCGTGGCTGTTTCCGTAAGATTCTGTATGCCACTAAGGGCACTATTTAACACATCAAGCTGTGCCTGATAACCTGCAGCCATACCCGTGTTGTTGTCCGTATCAATGGTAATTCCCTCATTAATCAAACTAGTATCTCTGGTCGTAAGTCCCTGAGACAACAATGCGGAAGTGTCCAACGTTCCCCTGCTTCTGTAACTATAGCCGAACGTATCGTTTATCGTATCTTCTTGGGCTGCTCCGTTTACGTTTGCCTGTTCCTTTACTTGTTGAAACTGTTCTGTCAGGTCTACAGTTTCTCCATCCACCTGACTCATAGTCGTTAGCAAACTTTGCTGTTGCAAAGACAATGCTCCGCTTTCATCCTGAAACAGTTTTTCTAAATACTGGAAAAATGTATGCACACTACTAATATTATCTAACTGGAAATCAGCCAGCTTCACATCTGACGCTGTACCTTCACAGATAAAATTTTTCTTAAAGAAATTACTGACTGTTGTGGCATCAGCGAGAGTAATCGGATCTAATGTATCCGGTATCGCCTTATGTAATTGTTCCAAGGAATAGATGCTACTTATCTTCGTTTTGGTTGTCCTTCCATAATAGTAACTATTCTTATCCCAAATATAATCAATAACCTGATCTACCTGATTTAATCGTTGGTTAATGCCATCCTGCAGTTCCTGGAGGGCATCTCGGTCATAGCTGTCTACATACTGTTGAATCTCTGATAGATTGCTGTCATAGAGGGCATCCCCACTCTCTCCACTGCCATAGGCTTCCGTTGCCTCCTTCCACGCTTCCAGCTTCTCTTCATAGATATCCATCTTTTCAACTACCTGTTCTACTGACTGACTCGCTTTCTGCAGATTGGCCTTTTCATCCTGCAGTGCCGTAATCGTTGTATTTATCTTCTGCGCTACTGCAGTCGTTCGTTCATTGATTTCATTTCTG
>CAZLTS010000074.1:0-5485 GCA_964562495.1 uncultured Lachnospiraceae bacterium
ATAATAATGGTAAGCTGCTCATGGGGACAATGATCGTAAATATATAACTGCATCTCTGTAAAGTTTACGACGTGTAGCTTAATAGGCCCTGTATATTTGGAAATCAATTTCGCCAAATCAACAACCTTCTGCTTTGCACGCTCACTTGTATAAGGAGGCGCATGGAAATAGGTCGCTTCAAGTTCTACACCACGTCGGGATACCATATATCCTGCAACCGGGCTGTCAATACCACCGGATAACAACAGCATAGCCTTACCAGCAGTACCTAGCGGCATACCGCCTACACCGGGAATGGTTTCTGTATATATATTAATCTTAGAACGAACCTCTACATTTACCATAATATCCGGATTGTGTACATCTACAGACAGATTGGAGAAGGTATCTAATAACACACCACCAATTTCCCGATTCATTTCCTGAGAATCCATCGGATAATTCTTTCTGGCACGACGCGCCTTCACCTTAAAGGTATGCGGTGTATCTCCATATACCTCCTTCATGTGTGTCACAATATGGGCGCATAAATCTTCAAAGCCCTCATCTGCAATCTGCACCATAGGACAAATTCCTACGATACCAAACACATGCTTTAGTGCATCTACTGCTTCCTCGTAATCGTAATCACCATGCGCATCTACGTAGATACGTCCGGACTCCTTACGTACACAAAAGCTTCCGTCTATCCGCTTCAACACTTCGTCGATACGGCTTACTAATTTATCTTCAAACAAATAACGGTTTTTTCCCTTTACACCGATTTCGGCATACTTAATCAAAAATCCCTGATACATAATTTTCCTTTCTTATTTGCGTCTGTATTTTCTTAACGTACATAGTAATGTATTTATATTTGAAATGCAATAGTCAATTTCTTCTTTCGTATTTGCTTCACAAAAACTAAAACGAATGGTAGAATCCAGATACTCCTTAGGAATCTTCATAGCCTGCAAGGTGGCACTGATTGCCGGCTTATTGGACGAGCAGGCAGAGCCTGCTGACACATAGATACCCAGTTCCTCTAAGGCATGCAGTAATACCTCGCTTCGCACCCCTTGGAAGCTGACGCTTACAATATGTGGTGCACCAGCCTCGCCCATACGGCTGTTTACAGCTACGCCCTCTGTTTTAGAAATCTGTTCTATAAAATAATCCTTTAATTCTATCATGTGGGCAACTTTATCAGCAAATCCATCATAGGCTTCCACGCATGCCTGTCCCAATCCTGCAATTCCCGGTACATTTTCCGTACCGGAACGCATATTATTCTGCTGACCGCCTCCCAATAACAAAGGTTTCATTTTTACCTTGTTTCTAACATATAGGAAGCCAACACCCTTAGGTCCATGAAACTTATGTCCACTCACAGACATAAGGTCGATTCCCATACGCTTAGGATAAATCTGGAATTTAGCAAATGCCTGAATAGCATCTACATGAAATAAGGCGTCCGGACGTTTCTCCTTTAATACCTTTGCCATCTGTTCTACAGGCATAATGGCACCCACCTCATTATTTACATACATAATAGATGCCAGAATGGTATCTTCACAAATAGCTGCCTCAAAATCTGCAACAGATACCACACCATAGCTGTCTACAGGCAGATATGTTACCCGAAAGCCTTCCTCTTCCAAATACTTCATAACATTGGCAACAGAGGCATGCTCCACTGCTGTTGTAATAATATGATTCCCACTACGTCTGTTGGCTCTCGCCGCACCAATAATAGCTGTATTATTGGATTCTGTACCACCGGAGGTAAATAAAATCTCCTTATCTTCCACCTTTAAAATCTTAGCAATCTGTTCTCTGGCAGTTTTTACGTAACGTTCTGCCTCCATTCCCTTTCTGTGCAGAGAGGACGGATTTCCGTAATCACTGCCCATAGCAGCCGTTACCTTGGCAATCACCCCGTCACTGGCCTTTGTAGTTGCCGAATTATCAAAATATATTTCTTTTGTCTCCATCATATCTATCTTTAATCCTCACATTCTAGCTGATACATAAGCACAGACAGAATCATAAGTCCTGCTGTTTCTGTGCGAAGAATCCGTTTGCCCAACGTAATAGGTACAACCTCCTGTGCTGTGGCTGCTTCTATCTCACCTTCACTAAAGCCACCTTCCGGTCCGATAAAGATACCCACGTCCATGCCTGCCTTCACCTTCGCTAATACCTGTTTGGTATATTGCATATCCTTGGCTTCCTCATAGGGAATGACCGCCATATCCAGACCTTTGGCATATGCTAAGGCTTCTTTGAAGGTGCATACATCTCCTACTTTAGGAATAATCTGGCGTTTCGACTGCTTGGCAGCACTTTCTGCTATGGCATTCCAACGGGCAACTTTATTTTTCGCCTTCTTAGCATCCAGCTTTACAACACTGCGTTTCGTTTCCACAGGGATAACCTGATAGACACCCAATTCTACTGCTTTCTGGATAATCAACTCCATCTTATCCCCTTTTGGCAATCCCTGAAATAAGTAAAGTCTGGTACCCAGCTCCCGGTTTTCTCCTTCTATATCCACGATTCTAGCCTTTATCTGTGTATCTGTCAGTTCTGTGATTTCGCACAGGTAATCTCTGCTTTCTCCATCACTTACCAGAATCTGTTCTCCCGGCTTCATACGCAGTACATTTTTTATATGATTAACATCGCTGCCGGTAATATACGCAGATTCCTCCAGAATCTGCTCCGGTTTAATAAAGAATCGATACATTATTTTCTCCTTGCCACTACGCTGACCCAGTCTCCGTCCTGCAGTACATCTACTAGTTCTAAATCCTTCGCCTCAGTAACCGCCTGTACCACGTCTGCTTTCTTCGTGTATAAAATACCAGAAGAAATAAAAATGCCGTTGGGTTTCATAAAGCTTCCAACCAATGGGGCTAAGGGTACAATGACATCTGCTAAAATATTGGCAACTACCACATCATAGCCTGTGCCAATTTCTTTCTGCAATGCCTGATCCTCTAATACATTTCCTAAGCGGACACACCAATTTTCCTCTGTCATATCATTTAAGGTACCATTCTCCACTGATGCTTCCACAGCTGCAGGATCAATATCTGTGGCAAATACATACTGAGCTCCCAGCTTATAGGCTGCAATGGATAAAATGCCGCTTCCACATCCTAAGTCTAATACCCTATGCTGTGGCTTAACATAACGGTCTAACTGCTCCAGACACAGCTTCGTTGTCTCGTGCTTCCCAGTTCCAAAGGCAAGTCCCGGATCAATATTAATCACATGCTGTCCCGGAGTCGTCTCTGCAGCTTCCCATGTAGGTTTAATAAGAAAATGCTCTATGGAAAATGGTTTAAAAAATGCCTTCCAGTTGGCGTTCCAGTCCTCCTCAACCGTAACCTCCTTCTGAATGGTAGCTGCACCAATATCCACGTAAGCAGACAGCTCCACTAGTTGTTCCCGCAGCTTCTCTAACAGCACATCCTCTGGTAATGTAACCACATCCAGTCCGTCATCTCCCGTTACGGTCATACCAAAGCCGGCAACCTGGCCTTCCCCTTGCTGCACGTAGAAGCTGATATACGCCGTTCCATCATCCGGGGGCAGCACCGGTAAAATGTCTACAAACATCTGCTTTTGCTCTGCTTCGGAAAGCTGTACATTATCGCAAACCTCTATGCCGTAGATGCCAAGCTCCATTAATATGCCGCTGATTGCATCCACCGCTGCTGTGGTAGTCTGAATTGTATACTTATTCCACTCCATGGAAACTTACCTCCGTTTTTTCGTCATTTAGGGAGTATAACACACTTTCCTGCAAAAGAAAAGGGCAAAACCATTTCTGATTTTACCCAATTACTTCTATTCGTCCAAAGCTTCCTTTACTTTGTCCATAAAACTCTTTTTCTTCTTTTTATCTGTTTTCTCAGATTTCTCTTGCTTCGGTTCTTCCTGCTTTAACGTATTCCCCGTTAAAGCATCAAACTGACGCAGTGCTTCTTTGGCGTCACCGGACAGCTTCGTAGGAACCTGTACAACCAAGGTTGTATACTGGTCGCCTCTTACAGAGGAATTACGCAGGCTTGGCACACCCTTGCCACGAAGACGAATCTTCGTTCCAGTCTGTGTTCCCGGCTTAATATTAAATAAAACCTCACCATCAATGGTCTTAACACGAATATCGCCACCTAGAGCAGCCTGTGCAAAGGAAATATTCTCTGTAGAATACAAATCGTAATTATCTCTCTGGAAATTAGGATGTCTGGATACTACAACCTCTACCAGCAAATCGCCACGTGGTCCGCCGTTGGTTCCCGGCTCACCCTTCTCACGAATTCGGATACTCTGTCCATTATTAATACCAGCCGGAACAGAAACCTGTATCTTCTTACGGGCACTGGTATAGCCCTGACCGTAACAAGTCGGGCACTTTTCCTTAACAACCTTACCTGTTCCATGACATTCCGGACAAGCCTGAACATTTCTTACCATGCCAAACATAGACTGCTGGGTAAATACAACCTGACCCTTACCGCCACATTTTGGACAGGTCTCCGGTGCGGTACCTGCCTTTGCGCCACTGCCGTGGCATGATGTACATTCTTCCTTTAAAGTCAGATCCAGCTCCTTTTCACAGCCAAATACTGCTTCTTCAAATGTGATTCGAATTCCGGTACGCACATCTGCACCACGTGCCGGACCATTGCTTGGTCCACGTCTTCTGCCGCCTCCAAACAAGTCTCCAAAGATATCCCCGAAGATATCTCCCATATCCATACCACTAAAATCGAATCCGCCTGCGCCACCGCCTGCACCACCGTCAAAGGCAGCATGACCAAACTGGTCATACTGTCTTCGCTTGTCTGCATCACTTAGAATGGCATAGGCTTCGGAAGCTTCTTTAAACTTCTTCTCCGCTTCCGCATCTCCCGGGTTAATGTCGGGATGATACTTCTTAGCCAACTGTCTGTAGGCTTTCTTAATGGTTGCATCATCTGCATTACGGTCTACACCCAGGACTTCATAATAATCTCTCTTGTCTGCCATTTTCTACTCCATTCCGGTGATTATACTTCCTTGTAATCTCCGTCTACTACATCATCTCCAGGATTGGACTGTGCGCCACCCATATCTGGGCCTGCGCCCTGACCTGCTGCCTGCTGTGCTGCTGCAGCCTGCTCATACATCTTCTGGAATAATGCCTGTGCACCTGTCATTAACTTCTCATTTGCTGCCTTGATTTCACTAATGTCTGCATCTGTCATAGAATCTGCTGTAGACTTCGCTAAAACATCCTTCAATGCCTGTAAGTCAGCTTCTACTGTGCTCTTCTGTGCAGGATCAATGTTTGCTCCGGCTTCATTTAATGCCTTCTCTACCTGGAATACCATGGACTCAGCTTCATTTCTGGCATCAATGCCTTCCTTACGTTTCTTATCCTGTGCCTCAAACTCAGCTGCTTCCTTAACTGCCTTCTCAATATCTGCATCAGACATGTTAGAGCCTGCTG
>CAZLTS010000075.1:0-5483 GCA_964562495.1 uncultured Lachnospiraceae bacterium
TGAGATTCTCTTTTTTATTTGCATTTTTTCTATAAAGTGCTAATATTAAAGGTAGAAGTATAACAGATATAAGAAAGGAGTTTTACACATGAGTAACAGATTTGTATTGAATGAAACTTCCTATCATGGAAAGGGAGCGATTGAGAACATTGCTACAGAGGTAGCAACCAGAGGATTCAAGAAGGCATTTGTATGCTCGGATCCGGATCTGATTAAGT
The DNA here is from genome assembly GCA_964562495.1 of uncultured Lachnospiraceae bacterium. Lineage (GTDB taxonomy): Bacteria > Bacillota > Clostridia > Lachnospirales > Lachnospiraceae > CANQSA01. The sequence goes on from CAZLTS010000075.1 coordinate 219, forward strand.
TTGGTGTAACACAGAAGGTATTAGATGTACTGGAGAAGGCAGGGGATGCTTATACCGTATATTCGGATATTAAGGCAAATCCTACCATTGAGAATGTACAGTCTGGTGTGGCTGCATTTAAAGAGGCTGATACAGATTATATCATTGCCATTGGTGGTGGTTCCTCTATGGATACAGCGAAGGCAATTGGCATTATTATTAATAATCCAGAATTTGCCGATGTAAGAAGTTTAGAGGGTGTAGCACCTACCAAGAAGGCATGTGTTCCTATTATTGCAGTACCTACAACAGCAGGAACTGCAGCAGAGGTTACCATTAATTATGTTATCACAGACGTAGAGAAGAATCGGAAAATGGTTTGCGTCGATCCTCATGATATTCCTATTGTGGCTGTTGTAGATCCAGATATGATGGCAAGTATGCCAAAGGGATTGACTGCAGCAACTGGTATGGATGCTTTAACACATGCAATTGAAGGCTACATAACCAAGGGCGCATGGGAGTTATCCGATATGTTCCATTTAAAGGCAATCGAAATTATATCCCGTTCCTTAAGAGGTGCTGTAGAAAATACACCGGAAGGTAGAGAGGGTATGGCATTAGGTCAGTATGTTGCTGGTATGGGATTCTCTAATGTAGGATTAGGAATCGTACATTCTATGGCACATCCACTGGGGGCATTATATGATACACCACATGGTATTGCCAATGCCATTATTTTACCAGTAGTTATGGAATACAATGCACCGGCTACTGGGGAGAAGTATAGAGATATTGCGAAAGCAATGGGTGTAACAGGTACAGAAACCATGACGCAGGAAGAATATCGTAAGGCAGCTATAGATGCGGTACGGAAGTTGTCTACTGATGTTGGCATTCCTGCAGATTTGAAGGAGATTGTAAAGCCTGAGGATATTCCGTTCTTGGCGCAATCTGCTTATGATGATGCCTGCAGACCAGGTAATCCAAGAGATACCAGTGTAGAAGAAATTGCAGAGCTGTATAAGAGTATGTTATAAAAGATTGACCTGTAGTTCATGCTGTAGATTATCTTGCAAGAGATGCTAAAAGAGACAGCAGCTATATGGTGATGAATAGGGCAGACGGAGAAATTAGACCGTCTGCCTTATTTTGTCTATTTTATTGAAATGTTCCTGAAAAAATGCTATACTTGTTTGGATTATAAGATAGAGGGAATGGAGAAACGAATGGAAGAATATGCAGTAGAAACCATTTTTCGTAAAATAAAAAATAATCGGATTTGTGTGTCAGTGCCAGGCTCTAAGAGTATTACGAACAGGGCACTTATGCTGGCAGCATTAGCAGATGGGACAACCGTATTAGAGGGCGTGTTGTTTAGCGATGATTCCAGACATTTTTTGCAGTGCTTAGTAGATTTAGGGTTTTCCCTTACTATAGATGAGGCGGCCTGCCAGGTGAAAATTCAAGGCTGTAGTGGAAGGATTCCCAAGGAAGAAGCCAGTATTTATGTAGGAAGTGCAGGAACGGCAGCTCGTTTTCTCACTGCCATGCTGGGATTGACAACAGGTATTTATCATCTTGACGCGTCGGAGCAGATGCGGAAGCGTCCTATGAAGCCATTGCTGGACTGCTTAATTGGTTTGGGTGCAGAAGTAAGCTATGAAGGTGAACCGGGGTTTTTCCCATTTACCATAAAGGGCTGTGGCCAGGGTGCCAGAGAGGTAACCATTAATATTAATCACAGCAGCCAGTTTTTAAGTGCTTTGCTTATGAGTGCGCCTATGACAAAAGAAAATTTCACCATTCATATAGAAGGAGACCATGGCATGGCTTACATTCATATGACCATGAAGCTGATGGAACAGTTTGGTGTAACCGTAAAGCAGGTAGATGAACATACTTATATCGTAGCGGGAGAACAGCAATATTGTAGTCGTAAGTATCAGATTGAACCAGACGTATCTGCAGCCTGTTATTTTTACGGGATGGCGCCACTTCTGGGAATTACAGCGCAGGTAAAGCATGTGCATAGGGATTCCTTACAAGGGGATATTGGATTTTTAGATATATTAAAGCAGATGGGATGTAAAGTCGAAGAGGCACCGGAGGGGATTCTGGTTTATGGTATGAAAGAGGGGCAGTATCCTGGTGTACAGGTGGACATGGGAAGCTGTTCTGACCAGACCATGACTTTGGCTGCGTTGGCGGTTTTTGCTTCCTCTCCGACAGAGATTACGGGAATCCGTCATATCCGACTGCAGGAAAGCAATCGTATTGCAGCAATTGTAACGGAATTAACCAGAATGGGAATCCAGTGTGAAGAAAAGGAAAATGGAATTATCATTCAACCGGGACAGCCAAGAGCAGCGGAGATTGAAACCTATGACGATCATAGAATGGCAATGGCATTTTCACTAATAGGGCTTCGTACAGAAGGTATGATAGTGAAAAATCCCATGTGCTGCAGAAAAACATTTGAACAGTATTTTACAGTACTGGATGATGTGATAAAACGGCTTACAGATGCATAAGGGCTACAGGAGGTGAAACCGGATTATGGAATATGCAGTTGGTGATATTGTAACACTGAAAAAGCAACATCCCTGTGGTAGTAAAGAATGGGAAATACTACGAGTTGGTGCAGATTTCAGGCTAAAATGTATGGGATGCGGTCATCAGGTTATGTTAGCCAGAAGGTTAGTGGAGAAGAATACGAGGAACTTACGAAAGCAGGGAGATATATAAAAAGCTTGTGGGAAAGGAGAAGGAAAGTGAGCTATATATTAGAATGTAAACAGTTGACAAAACGCTATGGAGGCGTAGAGGCACTAAGTGATGTGAATCTGTCTTTAGAAAGTGGAAGAATTGTGGGGCTGTTAGGACCAAATGGAAGTGGTAAGACTACATTGATTAAGCTTTGCAACGGGCTGTTACGGCCAAACGGAGGAGAAATTTTAATTGATGGCATGGCAGTAGGAACAGAAACTAAGAAGGTTGTTTCCTATTTACCAGAGCGAACTTACTTAAATCCGGCGCTTCGGGTGCAGGATATTGTGGCATATTTTAAAGATTTCTATGCAGATTTTAATGAACAACGTGCCTTTGAGATGCTAAATCGTCTACAGATTAGCCCTAAGGCGAAGCTTAAGACGTTGTCCAAGGGAACAAAAGAAAAGGTACAGCTTGTGCTGGTTATGTGTCGAAATGCAAAATTATATTTTTTGGACGAACCTATAGCAGGTGTGGATCCGGCAGCAAGAGATATGATTCTGCGGATGGTGTTGAGTAACTATAATCCGGAAGCCACCATTGTAATCTCTACACATTTGATTGCAGATATTGAGCCAGTACTAGATGAGTTCATCTTTATTCAGAAGGGACGCTGCGTAATGCACGATACGGTCAGTGGCGTACACCAAAGAGAAGGAAAGACAGTAGATCAACTGTTCCGGGAGGTATTTGCATGTTAGGAAAATTAATAAAAAATGAATTTAAGTCAACCTATCGTTTAGTTGGGACATTGCTTCTGTGTATGCTTGCCGTTGGAGCTTTGATATTTGTAAATGGAAAAATTGGAGAAAATAGTTCTACCTTTGAAACGACACAGGCAATATTAGAAACAGGACAGATTTGGGTTCTTGTAGCAGCTCCTTTTGTTATCTTGGGCTTTTTAGTATACCGGTTTTACAGGAGTATGTTAGGAGATGAGGGGTATCTTTCCTTTACGTTGCCGGTAACCACAGGAGAACTGATTCTGTCAAAATGGCTTGTGGCATTTATTTGGATGATTGCCACCGTTGGGGTTATGCTTGCTTCTCTTGTTATGAGTAATGGAAGCGTTGTAAGTTTGTTTCAAGATGCTTTGAAAGAGTTAAATGCTGATGGTGGTATAAGCGGTACCATGCTTTTGACATGTGTTAGCATTTTAGTAAGTTTTGCATATATGCTGATGCTTCTATATACCTCTATGGCAATCGGACAGTTATTTTTCAGTCATAAGATTATTGGCTCGGTGCTGGGCTATTTCATTTTGAATACGCTTGAAAATCTGCTTAGCACATTTTCGCTGGTATATACAGATGAGTTGAATGTGGCTATAGAAAATTCAGATGTCAGTTTAAAACAGCTTGGAGAGACCATAAAATTGTTCAATGTTGTTCTGGTAACTGATACCGTAGAGAAAATTATATGTGCAGCGATAGGATTTTTCCTATGCAGATATTTGTTAAAAAATCATTTGAATTTGGAATAAGGGGTTGCAATCTGAAAAAAAGTATGTTAGAATCAGACTTCGTGAATATCCTTGTTTCTCCATAGGGGAGAAGCCAGAGACCAAAAGGAGGTAAATAGCATGAACAAGTACGAATTAGCTTTAGTTGTTAGTGGAAAGCTGGAAGACGAGGCAAAGGATGCAGTTGTTGCTAAGGCACAGGATTACATCGCTCGTTTCGGTGGTACAGTAACAAACGTAGACGACTGGGGTAAGAAGAAGTTAGCTTACGAGATTCAGAAGATGAAGGAAGCTTACTACTACTTCATTCAGTTTGATGCAGACGCAACTTGCCCGAATGAATTAGAGCAGGAGATGCGTATCATGGATGGCGTTGTGCGTTACTTAATTGTAAAGCAGGAGGCTTAGTAACCGCAGGGGATTCGCTGTCGTAGACAGAGATAGGAGAACCAATGAATAAGGTTATTTTAATGGGTCGATTCACAAGAGACCCAGAAGTGAGATATTCAGGTCAGGAAGGCAGCCAGACTGCTGTTGCCAGATTTACATTGGCAGTTGACCGAAGATTTGGAAGAAGAGAAGGCGAACAGAATGCAGACTTTATTTCCTGCGTAGCATTTGGCAGACAGGCTGAATTTGCAGAGAAGTATTTGCATCAGGGCACGAAGGTAGTTGCAGAAGGAAGAATCCAGACAGGCAGTTATACCAATCGTGACGGTCAGAGAGTTTACACTACAGACGTTGTCGTTGAAAATATGGAATTTGCTGAGAGCAAGAATGCGGCTAGTGGTGATGCAGGTTATGCACACACAGCACCTCGTATGGAGCCTAGTGCAGCAGCAGGTGATGGCTTCATGAATATTCCAGATGGTGTAGAAGACGAAGGCTTACCGTTTGCCTAAGTAGCGAATGTATAGAATAGAATCAAACAGGAGGTTTGGGTCATGGCTTACACAAAGACAGGTGATAAGGGCGATACAATGAAGAGACGTCCTATGCGTAGAAGAAAGAAAGTTTGCGTATTCTGTGGTGATAAGAACAACGAAATCGAC
>CAZLTS010000076.1:0-5396 GCA_964562495.1 uncultured Lachnospiraceae bacterium
GGCACTGTTTACCCGGGTATGGGTGCAGGGATATTTAATCGGCATAGGTGCATTCTTGCTGCTGCCACCGGTACTGTTAAAGAGAATCTCTGTGGAGGCAGAGCCGGTTTATTTAGAAGCGGCCAGTACTGAGGTAACAGCCATGCGTCTTGGAAATGCCGCCAACTCTTTTCTAAAGCTGTCTCAAAGTTTTTCCCAGTTTCCGGCGAAGCAATCTGCTTTAAGTTATGAAGCCATAGGAAATATGGTAGATAGTGTATCAGAAAAATACTGTAGAAATTGTATCCGCTGGGACACCTGTTGGAACAAGGGAAAGTATGAAGCCTATCGGGAAACAACAGAGCTGTTTCGGAAAGCTGGGGAAAACGGGACGGTGTTTTTAACAGATGTGCCCAAAAGTTTTTCGGCACGCTGTAGAAATATTCATGGGTTAGTTGCAGAGGTTAATCATCTTATGGAACAGTCCCGTATGAATCTTCTGTGGCAGAATCGACTGGTGGATTCTAAAATGGGAGTAGCGGCACAGCTTAGAGAGGTATCCGGTATTCTATCGGATTTTTCTAAAGAGGAGGGGCAGGTTAGTTATCTGTCAAAGGAGCAGGAGGAGGAAATTCGTCTGCAGTTAAAGGGAAAACGTGTTTTACTAAATCGGATTCAGATTTTTGAAACGAGAAATGGAAGAATGGAAATTAATTTGTTTGCCCGTGCCATGCGTCATGCCAGTGTTCCAGTAAGAGAGGTAGAGCAGATTTTGGAGCAGGTGTTAGAACGCCCGCTGCGTCTTAGCAATCAGAATATTATTATGATTGGAGCAGAGGTTGTTCATATCCATTTTCTTGAAGATGTAAATTATAAGATTTTATTTGGCAGTGCCAAATGTGCCCAAAAAGGAGATACCATATCCGGAGATAACTTCGGGTTTACGCAGTTAAACTGCGGACAGACGATTATGACGATTTCTGATGGTATGGGACATGGAAAACAGGCATATACAGAAAGTGAAACAGTAATTGAGCTGTTAGAGCAGATGCTAGAGACTGGATTTCGAGAGGAGGTGTCCTTAAAGCTGATTAATTTATCGCTCATGGTAAATGAAGAAGCCGGTAATACAGCAACGGTAGATTTGGGCATTGTGGACCAGTATACAGGAATCTGTGATTTTATTAAAATGGGAGCAGCCCCTGCCTATATTAAGCACAGAGATTGGGTAGAAATGTTAAAATCCACCTCCCTTCCCATGGGAATTTTAGATGGCGTTGATTATGACCGCGTAACAAAGAAATTAGAAGATGGAGATATGATTATTATGGTATCCGATGGCGTAGTGGAAGCTATGGAGGGACAGTACAAGGAGGTGGCACTGTGTGAGCTGATTGGACAGATTACAGAACCTAATCCTAGAGAGTTTGCTAGAACACTAATGGAACGGTTAGAAAACGGGCAGGAGGGAGATGACATGACAATACTGGCAGGAAGTGTGGTAAGCAGCGCCTTTTAGCGGAGGAAAACGGCTTGTTTTTCTGATTTAAGTATGGTAAACTTTTCCCATGAAAACAACAATGGTCGGATATATCAAAGCAAACAACTTTATAGAAGGGCAGGATACAGTGCTGGTGGGACTGTCAGGGGGAGCAGATTCGGTTTGTCTGCTTATGATACTGAATCAGCTTAAGACAGAAGTTCCGTTTACACTTATGGCGGCTCATGTAAATCATCAGATTCGAGGGCGGGCAGCAAGGGAGGATGAACAGTTTTGTGAAGCATTATGTAAGAAGCTGGGGATTCCTTTTTATGTAAAACGGGCAAATGTAACCCAACTGGCAAAGGCACAGGGCATGTCTGTGGAAGAAGCCGGCAGACATGTAAGATACGCTTTTTTTCAGGAATTAAAGGAACAATATAGGGTTACGAAAATTGCCACAGCACACCATAAGGACGATCAAGTGGAAACCATACTGCATAATCTGATTCGGGGCAGCGGTTTACAGGGCATGACAGGGATTTCCAGTAAGAAGGACGGATTTATACGTCCACTGCTTGCCTTTACGAAAGCGGATATCCTTTTAGCACTTCAGGAGTGGAAGCAGTCCTATTGTCAGGATGCCACCAATACAGAAACTACGTATACCCGCAATAAAATACGCCATACTGTGATTCCTGTTTTAAATGAAATTAATGAACAGGCCGGGACACATATTGTGCAGTTTGGAAGACAGGCAGCAGAGATTGAAGCGTATCTGGAGGTGAAAACAGAAGAAGCAGTCAGACAGTATGTGAGAAAAAAGGATAACCAGCTGCTTTTGCAACAAGCCGCCGGGCAGCTTCACGTTGTGATACAAAAGCGTCTTGTTCGTAGGATTTTTGCGGAATTGGCTGGACGGCTTAAGGATATTTCGGCTGTTCATGTGGACACAGTTCTTGCACTGTGGGAAAAACAGACGGGGCGGCACATAAGACTTCCGTATGAAATCGTTGCCAGTAGAACCTATGACGGTATTTTGTTTTCCAGGGAATGTAAAGAAGAGCGAGAGGCAATAGAAGAAAAAATACTCCCTGCTATGAAGGTGGGAGAGAGCATTTGTGTTGATTTTAATGGGGGAAGCCTTTATTTTTCCTTAAAAAGTGAAAAAAATTACAAGATTGTGGAAAAAACATATACGAAAGCCTTCGATTATGATAGAATAGATAAGTCTATTGTAATCAGAACCCCAAAGGCAGAGGATTACCTTACCATAAATAAGGCAGGTGACCACAAGCTGCTAAGACGATATTTTATTGATGAGAAGATACCTGCACACAAGCGGCAGGAGCAGATCGTGTTGGCAGATGGTGGGCATATTCTTTGGGTAGTTGGTTACAGAATCAGCGAAAATTACAAGATTACGAAAGAAACCAGGCGTATTTTAGAGGTGACCTGGGAAGTGAGGTAAGTGATGGATAAGATTAACGTGTTGATTTCGGAAGAGGACGTAAATGCCAGAATTAAAGAGATTGGAGAACAGATTAGTAAAGATTATGCAGGTAAAAGCATTCATTTAATCTGTATTCTAAAGGGTGGCGCATTCTTTATGTGTGAACTGGCAAAGCGGATTACCATTCCGGTATCTATGGATTTCATGGCTGTATCCAGTTATGGCGATGGAACAGAAAGCATGGGAAGAGTGAAAATTGTTAAGGACTTAGATGAAAGTATTGAAGGCAAAGATGTTTTGATTGTAGAGGATATTGTGGATTCCGGCAGAACATTAACCAATCTGTTAAAGATGTTAGAGGGCAGAAAACCGGCAAGTATTCAGATTGCAACTTTGCTGGACAAGCCGGACAGACGAGAGTTTGAGGTACCGATTGCCTATACAGGACATCAGATTCCAGATGTGTTCGTCGTGGGGTATGGACTTGACTATGCACAGAAGTATAGAAATCTACCATTTATTGGATATGTAGAAGTATAAACTAGGAGGACTAGAAAGTGAAAAAGCAGATGAGAGGATTGGGATTCTACCTGGTTGTGCTTGCTGTGTGTGTAGTAGTGTTCTATGCAGTTTCCACAATAAGCAGCTGGGATGAGGAATACCGCTATCAGGATTTCATTGAAGATTTGAAGGAGGGAAATGTAACAGAAGTTACCATTACCCCAAATAAAGAAATCCCTACAGGCGTATTGATCATAGAACTGGAAAATGAGAAAAGGATGCTTTATGTTACCGATATAGATAAGGTACAGGAGGAATTGGAGCAATATGATATCGATCCCTTAATTGAAGACGTGGATCGTGACAGTGTATTCTTAACCACCATTTTACCACTTCTGATTATAGGTATTTCCGTAATCTTTATGATGTCTATGTTAAGCGGCAGCGGTGGTAACGGCAAGATGATGAATTTCGGTAAGAGTCGTGCCAAGATGTACACCAATGTAGGCAAGAAGGTTACATTTAAAAATGTAGCCGGGCTCCATGAGGAAAAAGAGGAGCTGGAGGAAATTGTAGATTTCTTAAAGAATCCAAAGAAGTACATTGAGGTGGGAGCCAGAATCCCTAAGGGCGTGTTATTAGAGGGACCTCCGGGAACAGGTAAGACATTACTTGCCAAGGCGATTGCAGGAGAAGCCGGGGTGCCATTTTTAAGTATATCAGGTTCTGATTTCGTAGAGATGTTTGTAGGTGTAGGTGCTTCACGTGTTCGTGATTTATTTACCGAGGCGAAGAAGAATGCACCATGTATTGTATTTATTGATGAGATTGATGCAGTTGCAAGACGTCGAGGAACTGGTATGGGAGGCGGCCATGATGAGCGTGAGCAGACATTAAATCAGCTGCTTGTTGAGATGGACGGCTTTGGCGTAAACGAAGGTATTATTGTTCTGGCGGCGACTAATCGTGTTGATATTTTAGATCCTGCCATTCTACGTCCGGGACGATTTGACCGTAAGGTTGTAGTAGGCAGACCGGATGTTAGGGGCAGAGAAGAGATTTTACAGGTTCATGCCAAGAATAAGCCTTTAGGTGATGATGTAAACTTAGAAGAGGTGGCTAGAACCTCAGCCGGTATGACTGGTGCAGATTTAGAGAATCTGTTAAATGAAGCAGCTATTATTGCGGCGAAGAACCAGCGTGCATTTATAATCCAGGAGGATATTAAGCGTGCATTTGTTAAGCTGGGTATTGGTATTGAAAAGAAAAGTAAGGTGATTTCAGAAAAAGATAAACGTGTGACTGCATTCCATGAAGCAGGTCACGCCATTCTGTTCCACAAGCTGCCGGATGCACCGCCAGTGCATACGGTTTCCATTATTCCTACAGGACAGGGTGCGGCAGGTTATACCATGCCACTGCCTGAGAAGGACGAACTGTTTAACACTCGAGGCAGAATGTTGCAGGATATTATGGTAAGTTTAGGTGGACGGATTGCAGAGGAGCTTGTATTAGACGACATTACAACAGGGGCATCTCAGGATATTAAACAGGCGACCAGCATTGCTAAGGCTATGGTAACCCAGTTTGGTATGTCAGAGCGTCTGGGAATGATTAATTATGATGAAAGCGCAGACGAGGTATTTATTGGCAAGGAGTTGGGCCATTCCAGAAGCTATGGCGAAAGTACGGCTACAATTATTGATGAAGAAGTAAAACGTATTGTAGATGAGTGCTATGCGAAGGCAAAGGCCATTATTATTGAAAATAAAGATGTATTATATCGCTGTGCGGAATTATTATTAGAAAAAGAGAAGATTTATCAGGATGAGTTTGAAGCCTTGTTCGAAAATGAAACAGGTGAAAATATAGGAAATGCACAAAAATAAAATTTAAAAAAATGCAATTTTGTGCACACTTTTTGTTAGGGAAATGCTATTATAATGACTGTAAAACCCCCCAATACATTATATAGTTTTTTTG
>CAZLTS010000077.1:0-5377 GCA_964562495.1 uncultured Lachnospiraceae bacterium
TAGAATTATTATACAAGAACATGGTAGAGGCTAAGGCGGACTGGTTATACGGACTGCCACAGTGGGATAACCTGTTAACAGAGGAGCGTAGAAAGGAACTGTACAAGGAGCAGAAGAAGTCCCATACAGTTGTTAAGGAAAAGAAAGTGGGAAGAAATGATCCATGTCCTTGCGGAAGCGGTAAGAAGTATAAGCACTGCTGTGGACGATAGAAAGAATGGAAACGTATACAGCATTTGCAGAAATTTATGATGCCTGTATGGAAGAGATTCCTTATGATGCGTGGTGCAGTTATATTTGTGAGCTGTTAGAACGGTATCAGGTACCACAGCATGGACTGATTCTGGAGCTGGGCTGTGGAACCGGTGCGATGACCAGTCGTTTGGCACAGGCAGGCTATGATATGATTGGTGTGGATAATTCTATGGAAATGTTGGATATCGCCAGAGAAAAGGCGGCAGCAGCAGGACAGGATATTTTATATCTGGCACAGGATATGCAGGCATTTGAGTTATATGGAACTGTTGGCGCGATTGTCAGTCTCTGTGATTCCATCAATTATCTTACTGAGTATGAAGAACTGGTAGAGACCATTCGTCTTGCCAATAATTATTTAGACCCCGGCGGAGTTTTTATCTTCGATTTAAAGACTGAGGGTTACTACAGGCAGATGGGAGATTATGTCACTACAGAAGAGACAGAAGAAGCTACCATGATTTGGGAGAATACTTATTATGAAGAAGAACGAATTAATGAGTATGCCCTTACCATTTTTAAGCGTCAGGAAGCTAGTGGGCTGTACGAGAAGGAGACAGAGCTGCATCAGCAACGGGCTTATCTGATAGAGGAAATCCGTCAGGCAGTTGCCGCAGGTGGTATGGAGCTGCTGCACATTTATGCAGATGGTACCTATCAAGCTGGAGATGATGAAGCAGATCGTTTATATGTCATTGCCAGGGAGAAGCCTACAGCAAATAAAGTTTATCAAAAATAAAGAAAGTTGGTGAAAAGATTGCAGGATTATATTGTAAGAGCTACCGCAGCCAACCAACAGATTCGAGCCTTTGCCATTGTTTCAACAGAGCTGGTAGAGCATGCAAGAGTCGTACACAATACAAGCCCGGTGGCGACTGCCGCATTGGGACGTTTATTAAGTGCCGGTGCCATGATGGGTGCCATGATGAAGGGTGAGAAGGATATGCTTACCTTGATGATGAAGGGAGACGGTCCTATTGGTGGGCTGACTGTAACAGCAGATTCCCATGCCAATGTAAAGGGCTATCCAGAGAATCCCACAGTGATTATTCCCCCAAACTATGCAGGTAAGTTAGATGTGGGCGCTGCTATCGGTTATGGTGAATTAACCGTCATTAAGGATATGGGGCTAAAGGAGCCCTACGTTAGCAAAACCCCTTTAGGCACCAGTGAAGTGGCAGAGGATTTGACCTATTATTTTGCTAAGAGTGAGCAGGTTCCGTCAGCAGTTGCGTTAGGTGTGCTAATGAATAAGGACAACACCGTAAAACAGGCAGGAGGTTTTATTATTCAGCTTATGCCTTTTGCTGAGGAAGCGACCATTGCAGCACTGGAGAAGAAAATCGCAACCATTACCTCCGTAACAGCACTGCTGGAGCAGGGTATGACACCAGAGGAAATCCTACAGTTTGTAGTGGGAGATTTGGGAAAAGTAGAGATTTTAGATAAGATTCCCACCCAGTTTACATGTAACTGTAGTAAGGAACGGGTTGCCAAGGCCATTATCAGCATTGGTAAAAAGGAATTGCAGGATATGATTGCAGAGGGCAAGGAAATCGAAGTCAATTGTCATTTCTGTAATACTAATTATAAGTTTTCAGTGGCAGAGCTGCAACAGTTGCTTGCCATTGCGAAAAAAAAGTAAAAAGAAAGCAGTTGCATTCAAGAATCGAAATTCGTTGATGCAACTGCTTTTTATAAACTTTGTAATGCTATTCTCTGTAATGTCACATAAATGTCGAATTTATATAATAAAACTGGAACATGACTACGTCGGCTTATAATTTGTTAACATTTACTGCCTGAGGACCTTTTGCGCCTTCAATTACGTCAAACTCAACTGCCTGGCCGTCTTCTAAGGACTTAAAGCCTTCCATGTTCAAACCGGAGAAGTGAACGAAAATATCCTTTCCTGCTTCATCCTGGATAAAACCGAATCCCTTCTGATTGTTGAACCATTTTACTGTACCCTTGTTCATGGTGCCTACCTCCATAAAATGTAATATTGAGAGTTCTAAATACTTTCAATACAGTAATGATACCACACATAATGGGGGCTGTCAAACGCTATTTTCCATGATTATCCAAAGAGAAAACTACACCAAAATGGTGGGAAAATGTACTGAATATACCCGATTATGGGCAGCCATGTTTTGGCTGAAAAAAACATGGGAGTACATACAATACTGCCGATTACAAGCACAGGAATCATAGCAGTATAGGTTAGCAGATTGCCAATTATACAGGTAAGAAGCCATGCTGCCAGTGCAGTAAGAATACTGTATAAAATAAGAGCAAAGCAATTCCGAAGTGGTGCATAAATCAGCCCACACATCCATAAAAATAATAGTCCGCTTACTGCTGTGAATAAAGCAGGAAGAAGAGCATAGATATAGCGGATAACCCGTTCCCTGCCTTTGGTAAAATGAACAAACACTCCGGTTTTGTTGTCCTGATACCACAGGATACAGCCGCCGAAGGCAGCCAGCAGAATAAACAGAGAAACGATTCCAAGACAGGGCTGCGTCAGATAGGCAGCGTAATCCGGTGTCAGTGCCTCTTCATCAATAGAACGATTATAGTCAAATTGTAAGGTGGCATCTCCTGTTGTATACATTTCATAAAATGGTGTCATAAGCTCCCGGATTTCACTGGAACTATAGGAAGGAAATACCCCACTTCCTTCGGTGTCAGACAACAAGGTTTCAAATGCCATTTCTTGAAAAAAGGAGCCCACAACCAGTTCATTCACCACGCTGGTAACAAGGGTGTTCGGTGCCTCGTATACGGTAATGGCACCTTCTGTTTCCTCTTTCAAAATCAGTTCTCTTAAATTATCGGGAATTACATAGCCACATTGTACCTGCTCCCCCTCGACGGCGGCAGCCAGACTCTCAGCAGAATCATATAGGTGAAATTCTACTAAGCCATTATGGGATAACAAATCCTCCTGAATACGTCTGGATAATGCTGCATCCTCCTCTGTTGTAGCTGCACTTGCCACTGTGGTAATCCCCACAGGAATGGTAATGCGAAGCTTCGGTAATATGGCAGACATGACCACGCCACCGCATAGAGGCAGAAGCAGTATAATAAGAAAAAATGGCTTGCGAAGCAGTCGCTTGGTTAAAATAAGAATCCAGTTTCTAAGTTGCCGCATAGGTTAATCCTTTCGTGAATGTCCATGAATCTGTAAGTAACGCAGACCACAGGTGACTGCAAAAAACAGTGTACTAAATCCCAGCATAGCCAGAACATTGATTAGAGAAATACTTCCCCCTATGGCGTCGGTAAGCGCCAGACGCATATAGGTAGTAGGAAACAGGTAGGAAATTTTATTTAACATATCCGGCAAAAAGGCAGATGGAATCAGGCAGCCAGAGATAATACATAGAATAAATGCAGTAAATAAAATCAGTAAAATGGTTTCAATGCCTCCATCAGTACATTCAAATAACAGCAGAAGCAGTGCACTTGCAGTGAACACAAGAAATGGCAGTGTACACAACAGAGCAAGCAGTGGAACATGAAAAGCACAGATTACCGGTACCAGGCACAAGGTTAAAACAAGAAACAGCGCCACCAGCCCTAAGTACTTACTTCCTACACAGGCTATAATACCGGTTCCCTGACGTCTAAGCATGGTGGTAAAGCTCTTAGGATATCGGGTTAAGTAGCGGATACATGGGATTCCCCATAGCAACAGAAATAATACAATACTGCCTGCCAGAAAGAAATGGGTTACACTTAAGCCGGAGGTAGCTGTGACAATCTGGTTGTTAAACAGGGATTCCCGCTTTAAGGCAAGAAGTATATAGGCAGTCTGCAGACGATTATAAGCATCGCTCAGATGACTGCCGCCGGCATCGTATGCATGGTAGAAATCACGAGCAGCATAATTTCCAGCCTGTGCAGCCCCCAGAATCTGGGTGGCAGCAGTGGCAATCTCCTTAAATACAACTGCTTCATAGCCGATATCAGAAGCAAAGGCTATGGAAATGTGCATATTGCTGCCATCAGAGATGCTGTGAATAAATCCCTTGGGAACCGTAGCAACGGCAATTAAATTTCCAGCGTCTAACTGTGCCTGTGCTTCGTCTGCATTTAAGAACAGAAATTCACAGGTGGCACTGGTACTGGAGGACTGGGTAGCAGCTAATCCGATTGCTGTGGATACAAAGGCAGAATCGTCTTCTATCACGAAGGCAATCCGAGCTTTGTTTATGGTGCTTTTCTGGTATAGCAGATGCTGTCCGCAAAACAGTATTGCTGTTACAACTGCCAGTAAAACACCACTGCCCAGTAGAATACGGGGCAGACTGCCAATGGCTTGTTTTAGTTCTAATTTTAGTAATTTTATAAAACGATTCATAGATTTGCTCCAGAGTTTAGTAAGGCAAGCAGACCGGCACCACGAAGCTGGGTAGACTGTCGTGTAAGGACACCGTCTTTTAACAAATACAACGAGTCACAAATATCTAAATCCGCTTCCTCATGGGTTGTTAGGATTACGCTGTTTCCTAAGGAAACATAGTGGGTTAAAAAATCCCGAATCTGATATTTACATGGCAAATCCAACGCCGCCCCCGGTTCATCTAACAATAACACAGAAGGGGCAGATGCCATAGCAATCGCTATACTTACCCGTTTCTTCTGTCCGCCGGATAAGCTGGAAACTGTCTGTTTATAAAAAGGGGTAATCTGTAACAGCTCCATATAGTTATCTCGTAAAGAAGCATCTGTGTACCATAGATTCAGGTTATCCTTCACACTTAAATCCGCTATTAATGGATTCTCCTGAGGTACCAATCCCACCTGACTGGCATCTGTAACCAGCAGTTTGCCATGGTCCGGCTTTGTGATACCGGAGAGAATGGACAGCAGTGTAGACTTCCCACAGCCATTGACACCGATGATTCCCATGCAGGTACCTGACTCTAAGTGAAAAGAGATGTCCTTTAGGATTACCTTCTTCCCATAATTTTTCTGAATGTGTTTTGCTTCGAAATTCATAGGTTAGCCCCTTTCGTTTTGATAGGCGGTATATTTGAAAATATAGTATGTTGACATCATGATAGAAAATGTATATAATATATTCAACAGGACAGCCGGAAGGTGAGTG
>CAZLTS010000078.1:0-5374 GCA_964562495.1 uncultured Lachnospiraceae bacterium
AAGAAAATATCAACAATTATTTTAATAGTCGTATTTATAACCGGGCTTGCCCTGCTGCTGTACCCTAGCATTGCCAATTATTGGAATACCCGTAAGATTAATCAATCTATTATGGATTATGCAGATACCGTATCAGATATCACTACAGATGATTATGAGCAAATGCTTAATGATGCAAAGACATATAATGAGCAGCTGCTATCAGCTATCAATCGCTTCAATCCAACAGATACGATGACAGAATTCTATAATCAATGCTTAAATATTAATAATAGCGGAATGATTGGATATGTAGATATCCCTTCGATTAATGAGAAAATCCCCATTTATCATGGCACCTCGGATGCAGTGTTGGACGTTGCGGTAGGACACATGGAGGGTTCCAGTCTTCCGGTAGGAGGTCTGGGAACACATTGTGTATTATCAGGACACAGGGGAATGGCATCAGCCAGATTATTTACCGATATCGACCAATTGGTAGAGGGTGATATTTTTATGATTAATGTCTTAGACGAGACCTTGACCTATGAGGTAGATAAGATTCTCATTGTAGACCCAGATGAAACGGAAGCACTTGCCATAGACCCAAACGAGGACTACTGCACACTGGTTACATGTACACCCTATGGTGTGAATACACAGCGTCTCTTAGTTAGAGGTCACAGAGTTGCCAACCAGAGTGATGGAACTCGTATTACGGCAGATGCATTTCAGATAGATGCCGAGATGGTGGCAATCGCAGTAGCGGTACCCATTTTACTGGTACTTCTGGTTATTCTTCTTGTAAGAACCAGAAAACGTAGAAGATAGTTTGTTCAAATCATAATCTCCACCAATAGAAATCTCCGAAAAATTTTAAATATTGGAACGAACTAGGAACATAAAAGAAACGCCAACAGAACAAAACAGGAACAACAATGGACGAAGCCTCCGATATAATGCAGATAGTAATTGATGTGTTGAATGTTTTTTTAAACGAATGGGAGGCGTTAAACATGGTGGAGAGAAAATCGGAGATACCAAACAAGAAAATTAGTGAGGAAGATTGGGCTAAGCGAAGAAAACGCAGGCGAAGGTTACATATCGTCGAGGGCGTTGCGTCGGTGGCCGTATTTGTCGTTGCGTACATGTTTATCCTGATGCCCGCCAGCTCCCTAGAGAAGACTGCCATTTGCGGTAAGGAGGAGCATGTGCATACTGCCAGCTGCTACGCGGACGCCAGTGAAGTCACAGGTGGCACTGGCGAAGTGAGTGAATCCACAGATAGTGATATGGTGCTTGTCTGTGGAAAGGAAGCCCATGTCCATGATACTTCCTGTTATACCCAAGGGGAAGTGTCAGTAACTACCACGGAGACAACAACGCAGACTACGACAGAGACAACAACGCAGACAGAAGAAACTACAAAAACAACAGCAGCTAAAAAATCTGCCGCTAAGAAAGCCAAAGCAGCAGATACAGACAATACATACAGATTGGAGCTTCACGATACGGGAACGGAAGATGTAGTCAGTGCTATAACCGTATATTATAAGTGCCCGGATGTGGAACCTGCTATGACAGAATGGGCAGAGGTAACGGATGCTGTGAAGCTGCATGGCGATGATTCCATGAAATTAAATCTGGAATATGAAGACGTGGAACTGGACAAATTGGTGAAGTCTAACTACAAGCTTTACTATAAGCTGCCGGATTGGATTAATACAACAGATGACACCGTAACTGCAACCATGAGCGAAGCAGATGGTACATTAATCGGAACTGTTTCTACAGAAGAGGGATATCTGGTATCCACCTTTGAATCCAGTTGGGTAAATAATAAACTGGAAATTGCCACAACCGTAAACGGCAGCATGGGAATTGAAATTACCATGAATCCGGAAAAGATTACATCCACGACCATTACCATTGGCTCAGACACCCTAAATGTAGATTATCAGGCAGGTGTATGGCAGTCCAAGTATGCCACAATTGATATTCAGAAATCTAAGGCCACTTACATAGAGCAGAAGGACGGTGCAGATATTCTGCAGTATACCTTGACTGTAAGCACAGGCAACTGTGATATGCAGGATGTTAAGGTAGTGGATTACTATACGCAGGTAGATACGAAGGTAAATGTTGAAAATTATATTAAGGAGTATGTGGGAATCACAGGTACAAAGACAACGATTACCAATGCCGTTGCCGGACTGCAGGAGACCTCTACACTTAGCACTTATACGCATGGCGCAATCAGCTATGCAGACAGCAACCTGGTGTGGAACATCGGTGATATGGCAGCCAATGAGACAAGAACCCTTACCTATCAGGTTAAGATTAAAAGTGAATACACAGGTATGCAGAACAAGAATGCAATCGTATTTCTAAATAAGGCTGAGCTGTATTCCATGGATGCAAAACGTGATACGGTAAGCAGTAGATTTGATTTACAGGCAGATGCGCCGGTGTATAAGGGATCCATTTCCTATGAACCAGATACAGATGGAGTAGGTGGAACCATCACGTACTGGATTAAGATATCTGCAAACAGCACGAATACCTATACAATGGATAACATCAAAATATATGACTTCTTTGCTTTCTCATCCTCTACAACAAGCACAAGTGTTGCCAGCCCATACGATATTACGGTAGAGGCTAAAAATTTTGCACTATATGATGGTGATGCTACCAGTGCGGATAATCTGGCGTCATGTATTGCAAACAAAAAGCAGATTACACTAAAAGATGGTGACCTGACCATAGAGAAGGATTCTAACGGCAAGTTTAAGTCCTTTACCTGCTATGCAGGAGATTTTGAACCTGGACAGGTAAAGACACTGGTATACTCTGTTAAGGTAAATGATTCCTATTATGTCAATAACAACAATGGCTCGTTTACACTTAGAAATCGTGCTACAACCTATGCCAACGATAAGAAAACAAACATTGTGCCCAGTCCCAATAGTGGCAATATCGGTGGATACAATTATGATATGACCATATCCTTTGGTAACTGGGAGAAGAAGTATAACGGTGTAAAGCAGACAGAAGACACCACCATTGATATGAGCAGTACTGGTAAGATTTATCAAACCTCTGGTTCCTCTATTGTAGAGGAAAGCGGCACCACCTCCTTTGATGTTAGGAACGGCTATTATAAGTACGAGGTAATCGTGAACCAGTACGGTGGCGTGGACATTAGTGCAGTAGACCTAAAGGATGCCTTAGGTAATGGTTTACAGTATGCAGGTTATCTGCGGGTAGATGCCTATGACACCCTTAAGGATGAAGGAACTCTGTCAGGTAGTACTGCGCCAACTATCAGTGAAAAAATTGTACAAACAGCATGGCTTGATATAGATGGAAAGAGCAGCTTTACCTTCGAACCGAAGCAGCTAGGCTTTAGCGGAGCCGAAGCATATGTTTTAACCTATTATGTTATGGTTGCATACACAGGAACCGACCAATATATCACTGCAGAAAATAGCTTCACCATGTCCGGAACCGGCGTGGGAACGGCGAATTACGTATTCACAGGTATGAAAGTCGGCGTAAGCTTTAACGTCAGTACCAACTCCTCCTGTGAGGCAGAGAAATATCAGTGGTATTATCAGATGCCAGCATACGATGATGATTCCGAATGGAGTAAAGGTACTCTTTACTGGTATATTAAGGTATCTGGAACAGATATACCTGCAGGAATGATATGGAAGGATGCGGTAGACAGTGATAACCATAAGCTAGTAAATAATGCATCCTTTGTAGGCGTGTATGCGGTGAAAAATGATACCATTCCAGATTCCATAGACAGTCTGCAAGGCACCAGTGCCTACGGTGAGGCAGAGGGTGAAGAGATAGCGGCAAGCAATTATACGGTATCCTGGGGTAATACAGACAGTTCAATTAGCGTTACCTTTAATAAGAAGGTTACTATACCTAAGGGAAAGGATATTTTTATAGTCATTAAGACAGCTATCCTAGAAGCACCTGCAGCTGACGGCGCAACTACTTATAAAAATAAGCTGTTACAAAGTACAGATGGAGAAAACTTCCAGCAGGTAGGAGATACGGTCAATCAGGTTGCCAGTGGAAAACAAGCCAATGAGAAGACAGTAGTAACAGATAAAGGCTACCCATATTTTATCTATGACGGAGCGAACTTCTATAATCCAGATGGCAGCAGCCAGCTAAATGGTACATGGGGAAATTATAAGGATTATAACAAGGATAAAAGCTTAATTACCCAGCCAGGTACTTATATCGAATATAAGCTAAACACCTGTAGGAATGGCATGATATCTGGGGATGTAGTATTCTCAGATACGATTCCAGAGGGCTTAGAGCTAGTGTATCTAAGAAATGAGTGGTACTATAACACAGAAGGTTCTTATTCCAATCCCGAAGCATATAGCGTGGAAATAGAGGAGCTAGAGAATAATCCAGACTGGACTAAATTTGCGGAGCCGAACAAGAAGGATTCCAATGCCACCTCGGATAAGCTGATTTACTA
Source organism: uncultured Lachnospiraceae bacterium (assembly GCA_964562495.1). Taxonomy (GTDB): domain Bacteria; phylum Bacillota; class Clostridia; order Lachnospirales; family Lachnospiraceae; genus CANQSA01. The sequence continues at coordinate 4,496 of CAZLTS010000078.1, forward strand.
CTATAACAGCAAGACGCGAGAGGTTCGATGGAAGCTGTCTAATGTTAAGGTGTATAGTGTTTACGCAATCATAGATTTTCAAATGATTTTACGTGTCGTTGATCAGGATGTTCTTCTGGGAACGAAGACAGGCTCTTATATTAACACACTTAAGGTTTATCAGGATGATAGTGCAAAGCATCAAATCGATGAATCCACAGCAGGTGAGGTTGTCATTAATCAGAAACAGATCAATAAGTCGATTGACGGAGCTATAACCGGAACGAAGATACCATTTAAAATCGTAGTAAACGAGTTTGGTGAGGATTTAGTGAAAGGCACCAATGAAATCACCGTTATTGATGAGATGGGTTCCAACCTGACGCTGGACTATGACAGCATTAAGATTGTAGATAAAGATAACCACGATATAACCGAATCGGCCGATGTGGCTATCGCCGTGGAAATGCAAAACGGAAAGACGATTTTAAAAATCACCATTCCCGATAAAACAAAGGCTACCGTCACCTACGACACAAGAGTCAATGCAGAAGATGGAGAAACTGTGGATATCAGCAACATAGCCCATTGGGAAGGCTACGCCGCCACAACCGATAGTGAGGTCGTGCAGAAGGTTACCATCAACCTAAGCGGTGGCGCAAGCGCAGGCGGTATTGCCAGCCTGAAGCTGACAAAGCGTGATGCAGAAAATATCTTAACGAAGCTGCCAAATGCCACATTTACCATGCAGCAGGCAGTGTATGACGAAGCAACCGGAACCTTTACATTAACCGGAGATATCCATACAGTTATCACAGACAGAAACGGCGTCGCATACTTCTCTACAGATACACCAAACTGGATGAAGTATAACACCATCTACTGTATCACAGAAACCCA
>CAZLTS010000079.1:0-5364 GCA_964562495.1 uncultured Lachnospiraceae bacterium
AGTAAGCATGTTGGATTTAAATGAAATTCGCACAGAGATCGATGGAATTGATTCTAAAATCGTGGAGTTATTTGAAACACGAATGGAAAAATGCGAGGAAGTGGCACAGTATAAAATATCCACAGGTAAGCCTGTGTTAGACAGAAAGCGGGAACTGGATAAAATCAATACATTACAGAAGCTTGCCAGCACACCCTTTAATGAACAGGCAGTGGCAGAGCTGTTTGGACATATGATGGCGATTAGCCGAAAGCGGCAGTATCAGCTGTTGGTGGAGAATAACAGACTGCACAAGCTGGATTTTTATAAGGTGGAAGCATTAGAAACCAAGAACTGTAAGGTCGCCTATGCGGGTGTGCCGGGAGCGTATGCTCATGCAGCTATGATTCAGTATTTTGGAGAAGATGTAAATGGCAGTAATGTATCCACCTTCCGTCAGGTATTAGAAGAGGTGGAAAGCGGCAGAGCAGATTATGGTGTGATTCCCATTGAGAATACAACTGCAGGTGCAGTAACAGACGCTTATGACAGCCTGTTAGAAGCGGAGGTTTATATTGTTGCCCAGACTGATGTGCAGATTAATCACGCACTGTTAGGACTGCCGGGCAGTACCATTGCAGATATTAAAACCGTTTACTCTCATCCCCAGGGGTTAATGCAAAGTGCCCAGTTTTTAGAGACACATCCCCAGTGGAACCGCATTAGTATGTCAAACACAGCAGTCAGTGCGAAGAAGGTAATTGAAATGCAAAATCCCTCCTGTGCGGCCATTGCCAGTGTTACGGCGGCGAAGATTTATGGTTTAGATGTGCTGCAGGAGCATTTAAATATCAGCAATCAGAATACAACACGTTTTTTCATTGTTAGCAGGAAGAACCAGTACAGCAGCCAGGCGAAGCGAACCTGTCTCAGCTTCGAGATTCCCCATGAGAAGGGCTCTTTATACGAGATGTTATCCCATTTTATTTATAATGGAGTGAATATGAGTAAGATTGAATCTCGTCCAGTTCCCGGAGAAAATTGGAGTTACCGCTTCGTTGTGGAACTGGAAGGACGTATTGATGAAACTGGTGTGGTAAACGCCTTACAGGGCGTAGGGGCAGAAGCCCATAATGTTAAGATTCTTGGATGCTATTAAGAGGTGGAAAAATGTATCGTGAAATATCAAAATTGGTTATCTATCGTGGCCTGCAGGAGGACAGCATCTTACTAAGATTGTCCGATATATGCAGACAGTTTTATACTACAGAATATAAAAAGGAAGCGTTAATTGATGAAATCTACGCTGTTATTCATCAGCTTCTGGACGTATCTACCAGATTTGGCTTTGATGAAAATCTATGGCATTGTTATCTGGCGTATATTCTGGCAACAAATGAAAATTCTTTCAGTATGACAGCGGAAAAGGTAGGTGCGAAAGAGGGTAGTGTTTCCCAGTTTGCAAAACATGACTTTCAGATTTTTAAGAACCTGATGGATTACGATTTCTCTGAAATGGAGGAGACACTGGGTATCGATTGCTTTTCTATTATTTTAAATTATCATGCCATTGCTAAGAAGGAGCAGCTTTATAATAAAAACGTCAGTGATAAGGTAAAGGCGCTAAGCCATGCTATGGAACAGGCAGCAGATGAAAATGAAATCTACAAGCTGGTTACAGATTTCTATGAAGCCTATGGTGTAGGCAAATTTGGTTTAAATAAGGCATTTCGTGTAGTTAATAAAAATGGCGATGTGCATCTGCATCCCATTAAAAATACAGAGAATGTGCAGCTAGAGGATTTAGTTGGATACGAGATTCAGAAGCAGAAGCTGATTGAGAACACAGAAGCCTTTGTGGAAGGCAGAAAGGCAAATAACTGTTTGTTGTTTGGTGACAGTGGAACTGGTAAATCCACCAGTATTAAGGCCATATTAAATGGCTATTATGAAAAGGGTCTGCGTATTGTGGAAATCTATAAGCATCAGTTTCAGGATTTGTCCGCAGTCATTGCCCAGCTGAAAAATCGAAATTACAGATTTATTATTTATATGGACGATTTGTCCTTTGAAGAATTTGAAACCGAGTATAAGTATTTGAAGGCAGTGATTGAAGGTGGTATGGAAACGAAACCGGATAATGTCTTAATCTATGCCACATCTAATCGTCGTCATCTGATTCGGGAAACATGGAATGACAGGGATGACGTAGTAGTCGATAATGGTATGCACAAGTCCGATACCATGCAGGAAAAAATGTCCTTGGTAAACCGCTTTGGTGTACAGATATTCTATGGCAAACCAAGCCAGAAGGAATACTTTGAAATTGTAAAGCAGTTAGCAAGACGACATGCAGAAATAACATTAACGGATGAACAGCTATGCGCACAGGCAAATGCGTGGGAATTAAGCCATGGTGGTATTTCCGGCAGAACAGCGCAGCAGTTTATTAATAATTTATTAAGTAAAGCCAAGGAGGTGTAAGTGATGAAGTATGTATGTGATCCATGTGGATACATCTATGATCCAGAAGTAGGTGATCCTGATAGCGGAATCGCACCCGGAACAGCATTCGAGGATATCCCGGATGACTGGGTATGCCCGGTATGCGGTGTAGGCAAGGATTCTTTTAGCCCTGCTGAATAAAAGCTTCGTATAAAACATAAAAAGAAAGGTGCAAAAAGCTTCGGTGGTTCTCTTACGAGTTCCCTCTGAATATTTTTGCATCTTTTTTTAATTTACTCTTGATTTTTCTGAAAAGTATGATAATATAAACATATGAACAGATGCTCATATGAAGAAACATGGAGGGTAAGATGCATAAACAATTAGGTGAAGATGTAGAAACCTGCGATAGTGTCTGTGTCCACGAGGATGTGGTTTTAGAAGTGGAACATCATATGCCGAATGATGAAGCGTTATATGATTTGGCAGAATTTTTTAAGGTGTTTGCAGATTCTACGCGGATTAAAATTTTATATGTACTGCTAAAAGGAGAGGTTTGCGTTTGCGACCTGGCAGACATATTAGGCGTAACCCAGTCAGCAGTATCTCATCAGCTTCGATTATTAAAGCAGATGGATCTGGTGCGGTTTCGCAGAGATGGGAAAACAATATTTTATTCCTTGGCGGATTCCCATATTCAGACTATTTTAAATCAGGGCTTTGAACATATTAATGAAGATTAAGTATGCAAGGCCAACATCAGAAAGGAGATTTTTATTATGGAAAAGATTTATCGTGCAGAGATTGATTGTGCAAATTGTGCAGCAAAGGTGGAGCGGGCTATGAATAAGATTAAGGGCGTAGAGGCAAGCCTGAATTTCATGACGAAGAAGTTGACGTTTAAGGCACCGGAGGAATCCTATGATGCGTTGTTACAGGAAGCTATGGAGAAGGCAAAGAAGATAGAGAGCGACTTTGAAATAGAAGAATATGATGACTAAACCTAGGTGTGGCGAAGGGAGGCTGAATGATTATGAAGCAAAATTTGACGAAAGTCATCACTGCATTTGTTATTATGCTTCTGGGTATGTTGTTGCCATGGGATAGTATTATGGCATTTAGCCCGGAGAATACAGACAATGCACGACTAATTGTATTTTTAATTGCCTACTTTATCGTAGGTGGTTCTGTTATTAAAGAGGCTGTTGGTAATATTGGTCATGGACAGATTTTCGATGAGAATTTCTTAATGACACTGGCTACAGTAGGTGCTTTCTTTGTAGGAGAGTATCCAGAAGCCGTAGCGGTTATGCTGTTTTATCAGGTAGGGGAGATGTTCCAGGATTATGCTGTAAATCGTTCCCGTAAGTCCATTGCAGAGTTAATGGATATCCGACCGGATTCAGCCAATAAGCGTATGGCGGATGGCAGCATTGCGGTAGTGAAGCCTAAGGATGTAGCCGTTGGAGATATTATCGTTGTACGTCCGGGAGAGAAGGTACCTCTGGATGGAACTGTAATCAAGGGAAATTGTAATGTAGATACTGCAGCCCTGACAGGAGAAAGCCTGCCAAGAAGTGTAACACCAGATGATGCAGTAATCAGTGGCTGCATTGTTTTAGATGGTGTGATTGAAGTAAAAGTAGATAAGTTATTTAAGGAATCTACAGTATCTAAGATTTTGAAGCTAGTAGAGAATGCCAGTGATAAAAAGGCAGAAACGGAGAATTTTATTACCCGGTTTGCCAGAGTGTATACTCCTATTGTGGTAGCATTGGCAGTATTGCTTGCTCTGATACCGCCTCTTGTATTTCATGGTGACTGGAATGACTGGATTTACCGGGCATTAACATTTTTAGTTGTATCCTGTCCATGTGCACTTGTTATTTCTGTTCCACTTAGCTTCTTTGGAGGAATCGGTGCAGCATCTTCCAAAGGTGTCCTGATTAAGGGTAGTAACTATTTGGAACAGCTTGCGGAATGTAAGACTGTCGTATTTGACAAAACTGGTACACTGACTGAGGGAAGATTTACCGTTGTTGATGTGCAGATGGCACAGGGAAACTTTATGCAGCCTAAGCAGCTGCTTAAGATGGCGGCTTATGCAGAGAATTACTCAACCCATCCCATTTCTCAGTCCTTAAAGCAGGCATTGCGGGAACAGGATCGGGCTGCTTATGATCGCATGGAAGGAGAAACCGCAGACGTAGCAGTTGAGGAGATTGCAGGTCATGGTATTAAGGCGCATATTGACCAGGACGATATCTATGTAGGAAATGGAAAGCTGATGGATAAAATCGGTGTTTCTTATGAGGTATGTCAGGAAATGGGAACTGCTGTATATGTAGCAACCCAGACACAGTATCTTGGCTGTATATTAATTAGAGACCAAGTGAAGCCAGACAGCAAGGAAGCTATTTCCCAGTTAAAGAGTCGTGGCGTGGCAAACATCGTTATGCTGACTGGCGACCGGGAAGAGATTGCCAGCAAGATTGCGTCAGATTTAGACGTACCAGAATATCATGCTAAGCTGCTGCCAGAGGATAAGGTTGCTTATGTGGAGAAGATGTTGTCTGATAAGGAAACCTATGGAATCCTTGCCTTCGTAGGAGATGGTATTAATGATGCACCAGTTCTGGCAAGAGCAGATGTAGGCGTTGCCATGGGTGCGTTAGGTTCTGATGCAGCTATTGAAGCAGCAGATGTTGTACTGATGGATGATAACCCGAAGGGTATCGCCAAGGCTATGGATATTGCCAGAAAGACAGTAAGTATCGTTAAGCAGAATATTATTTTTGCCATTGGCGTAAAGATATTGATTCTAATACTGGCAGCCTTTGGCTTGGCACCTATGTGGTTGGCGATTTTTGCTGACGTAGGTGTTGCAGTGATTGCTATTTTAAATGCACTGCGTTGCCTGAAGGTGTAAAACTTTTTCTA
>CAZLTS010000080.1:0-5359 GCA_964562495.1 uncultured Lachnospiraceae bacterium
AAAGCAGGATGCGGGGAAAGCACTTGTTATAGACACTACCCAGTGCATGGAGATTCAACGATTACAAGACATATTTGAAAGCAGACATATACCAGTCATTATGTTAAAGGGTTGGGTCATGAAGCCCTTGTATCCCAGAACAGAGCTGCGTTCCATGACGGATACCGATATTCTTATGAGGGCAGAGGCAGCGAAGGAAGTACGGGATATTATGAAGACCCAGGGATATGAGATTTATTCCTATGGCGAAAATAAGGATGATATCTACCACAAGCAGCCCTATACTATGGTAGAGATGCATAAGACCTTTTTCGCTTATGAGGATGACTGGAATCGATTGCTTACAGAGCCACAGTCTGAGCTGTATGTCTGGAACCGTCGGAAGCCCTTAGAAGGGAAGCAATATGTATCAGTTATGGAGCCAGAGCTGTGCTATGTTTACCTGCTGGCGCATATGGCAAAACATATGCGAAATGGCGGTAGTGGCGTCCGTTCCTTTCTGGATTTGTGGATATTCAGACAGAAGCATCCGGATTTGCAGTGGGATATCGTTAAACGGGATTTGGCTGCCTTAGGATTAACTGTATTTGCAGACAGAGCTAGACAGTTAACAGAGTGCTGGTTTGACAAGCAGGAGATGAATCCGGACTTTGAACCCTTTGTAACACATATTATGGAGGGTGGTACTTATGGCAATGAGGATAATTTCGTTGCCAGCAATGCAGCGATGCAAGGAGAGAAGCAACCGTCACGAATTCAGTATTTGTTCAGACGGGGCTTTCCCAACCGGGCTTCCATGGAACTGCGGTTTCCTAAGTTAAAAGAGCATCCGGCATGGTTACCCTACTATTATGTAAAGCGATTGTGGCGAGATGGATGTAAGCGCATGGATGCGGTAAAGGGTGAAGTGCGAAGCGTCAAGAATATCGACTATGAACAAATACAACAGGTGCAGCAGATGTATCAAGAATGGGGTTTGTAATAAGAAATTGATATCACAAAAATGGGATGAAAGCAGAAAAATAGCTTGATTTTCCCATGTGGACTGCATATAATAGGTGTGATACCATAATTTCTACATGGTATTATATGAAATTGTAAGTAAGGAAGATGAGGCACAGTATGGTAATAGATTTTCATTCACATATATTGCCGGGCATAGATGATGGAAGTAAGGACTTAGATACCTCCATTGCTATATTAGAAGCATGCGCGACACAGCGTGTTGATTGTATGGTAGCAACGCCTCATTTTTATGGAGCGAAGGATAGAGTAGATACATTTCTTAACAGACGAGCTCAGGCCTATGAAGCAGTGCTGAAGGAGCATACGGTGGGTATGCCCCGTATCGTTCCGGGAGCAGAGGTGGCATTCTTTCCGGGAATTAGTGGTGCAGACCAGATTGGTAAGCTTACCATAGAAGGAACGAATATTCTTCTTCTGGAGATGCCCTTTATGCCATGGAGTGAGTCTATATTACAGGAAGTATCTGTACTGGCAGGAGGGAAGGATGTGCAGCTTGTGCTGGCGCATCTGGAACGCTATCTAATCATTAGTGAGAATAAGAAGTACATCTCTCGTTTACTGGAATTACCGGTGGTAGTTCAGGTGAATGCAGATAGCCTTCTGAATTGGAAGCTGTGCAGGAAGACGATGAATCTGCTTAAGCGCAGTGACAGATGTATTCTTGGTAGTGATTGTCATGGTATTCACCACAGACCTACCAGACTGGCAGAAGCCAGAGATGTGATTGTTAAAAAAGGGGACAGGCGTTTTTTAGATGCTATGGATGAGACGGCATATTCTTTATTAGAACAGGTGCTTCATACATAGGAATATAGGAAGTAAGGGAGTATGAATGTGAAGAACAGCCGTAATATAAAAATAGCAGTTTTACTGGTTGCTATTATAGCAGTTGCTGTCGTGGCAGTTTTGGTATGGAAGGACAGAGGCAGTAAACAGGTGACATCGGTTAGCGCCACAGGTGATGAGGATTCTATTTTCACTGTAGAGATTGGTGGCGAGAAGTATAAGCCTAAGACTCGAGTTAAGACCTATCTGTTTATCGGTGTAGACGAACAGGGAACAGTAGATGAGGATGAGAATACTGACGTAGGACAGTGTGATGTGTTAGAATTGGTTGTTATCGACCAGAACGCAGATACTTATACATTGTTACCCATTAATCGGAATACCATTACGGCAGTGAAGTCTTTAGAGGATGATGGTACGTATATTGCCACGTCAGATGTACAGATTGCCTTAGCTCATGCTAATGGAGATGGGAAAGAGATTAGCTGTGAAAACACAGTAGATGCAGTGTCAGAGTATTTAAATGGACAGCAGATTGATGGGTATGTGGCACTGAATATGGGTGCTATCGGTGTTATTAACCGTATGGCAGGTGGTGTTACTGTAACCATTGAAGATGATTTCTCCCAGGTGGATTCCGATTTAGTCATGGGAGCTACCATTACTTTAAGTGATACCCAGGCCGAGACCTTTGTGCGAGGCAGACATGGTGTGGCAGATGGCACCAATGAGAATAGAATGAAGCGTCAGTCTGTATATTTACATGCAGCTGAGGAGATATATAGACAGAAGCTGTCAGAAGATGAGACCTATGTCATGGATGTATATGACGCCTTGACAGATTATATGGTGACGAATTTATCGAAGAATGATTTTAGCAAGTTAGCTAAGGCCATGCTTAAGAATACGTCTTTAGGAGAACTTGAGATTACAGGCGAGGTTTCAACAGATTATCTTGGTTTTCGCCAGTTCGTTCCGGATGAGAGTAGTCTGGAGTCGGCGATTGCCCAGTTATTTTACGAAAAACAATAAAAGGGAGACAAATCATGAATCAGAAAGAACAAAAGAATGCGTCTGAGAAGACTGTAGCTGCAGAAGCTTCTGCGAAGGCGCAGCCGGCAAAGAGAGAGCAGTCAAGAGGGGATGAAATTGATTTACTTGAGCTGGGAAGGATGCTTTTGAGTAAATGGTACTACATTGTAGTGTTTGGATTAATTGGTGCCATTGCTCTGGGTGCTTATTCTTATTTTTGTATTGCACCTACCTATCAGTCTACAGCGAAGATGTATATTGCATCTGCCTCCGATGATTCCGTTGTGAATCTGTCAGACTTAAATATTGGTACTTCTTTAACAGCAGATTATGAGAACCTGATGACCAGTTACCCCATTTTAGAGGAGGTAATTAGCGAACTGGGCTTAGACATGACCTACACACAGTTAGCAGGGATGATTGAGATTACCAACCCTACCGATACACGTATCTTGCAGATAACTGCTACCAGTACAGATGCGAATCTGTCTAAGGATATTGCTAATACCATGATGAAGGTAGCCATTGATTATCTTCCTAAGACTATGAGTACAGAAGAACCGAATATTGCACAGGAAGCCAGAGCAGCCTCCTTCCGTTCGGCTCCCAGCTACCAGAAATATACGGTTATGGGTGCCCTGTTAGGAATTATCCTGTATTGTGCATATGCTATTTTCAGATATCTTATGGATGATACCATTCATACAGCTGAAGATATGGAGAAGTATTTTGGTATTACACCTTTAACAGTGATTCCGGATATTGCAGTTGTAGAAGACATGGAAAGCAAGAAGAAAAAACGTAAGTAGCATGGAGGATTAGGATGAGTAAGATAGAAATCAGCGTTCCACAGCTGCCCTATGCGGTAGAGGAAGCTTTAAACCGTTTACGTATCAATATTAAGTTCTGTGGTAAGAATACGAAGAAGATTTTAATTATGAGCAGCGTTCCCAATGAGGGTAAGACCTTTGTTGCCATGAATCTGTGGAGAATGTTGGCAGAAGCCGGATTTAAAACGGTGCTGTTAGATACAGACCTTCGTAAATCTGTTATGAAGCAAAGATATGATTTTAACAGTGGCGAGGAGATTAAGGGACTAGATTATTATCTGTCTGGTCAGATTGATTATAAGGATGTGATTTATCACACGAATATAGAAAACGGAGATATGATTCCGGTAACGAATCTGTTGGAGAATCCATCTACACTGTTAGAGGACCCCAGATTTGCAGAATTATTTGATGCATTATCAGAGGAGTACCGTTATGTAATCGTAGATGCACCGCCCATTGGAAGTGTGGCAGATGGTGCCTTGATTGCATCTATGTGTGACGGCGCTTTACTTGTTGTTAATAGTGGAGAAGTACCACGTAAAGTGATACAGAATTCCATAGACCAGATTGAACAGTCTGGATGTAAGCTGCTTGGCATGGTATTAAATAAAGCTGGCGGCGCAGGGGGATCTTACGGGTATTATGGAAAGTACAAGCGGTACGGATATTATGGTAACTACTATGGCGACTATTATGGCGGACAAGACTCCGACAAGAAGGAGTCTAAGTAGGAATCGGTATCGGTTTCCATTATTTTCATGTGATATCTGATGGGCTTGTGGCAGTTACATCATTTATCTTATATATTAACAATTAACATTTTTAATGGGAAAGGAGAACTCCAATGAAGTCATTAAAAAAGGTATTTGCAGCATTTTTAGCAATTGCAGTTATGATGATGGGCCTTTCTACTACAGCATTTGCAGACTCTGTACACAAGGAGGAATTAAAGGCCGCTAATGTAACAGTTAAGTCTGTTACGTATAATGGCAAGACTCAGACTGCTTCTATTACAGTAAAGAATGCTAAGGGTACAACACTGAAAGAAGAAACAGACTACACAGTATCAGGATCAACTACTAAGAAAAATGCTGGCACTTATACTGTTAAAGTTAAAGGTATTGGCCATTATTCAGGAACAGTAAGCGCTAAGTTTACTATTAAGAAGGCAGACATTGCGAATGCAAAGGTAACGATTCCTTCTAAGTCCTATACGGGAAAGAGCCTGACTGCTAAGGTAACAGTCAAGTTTAATGGGGTAACATTAACTGAAGGTACCGATTATAAGGCAACTGGTAAGACACATACTTATGCAGCAGCACATCCTGTAACTATTACAGGTAAGGGTAACTTTACAGGCAGCACATCTGCAGACTTCACCATTAAGGGCGTAAGCTCTAACTTGAAGGCTACAGCTGCTAAGACTACTGTAACACGTTCTACGAAGAAGGATCAGACAATTAAGATCACAGCTTCTAAGAGAGCAGCTAATAAGAACACCATCAAGTACAAGGTTGTTACAGCTAACGCTAGCAAGTCTGTAACAGTAAGCAGCAAGGGTGTTATCAATGTTAAGAAGAATGCTAAGAAGGGTACTTACAAGATTGAGGTATCTGTAGCATGCTATCAGGGATATTTACCAGGCAGCACAACAATTACTATTAAAGTAAAATAATTATTTT
>CAZLTS010000081.1:0-5351 GCA_964562495.1 uncultured Lachnospiraceae bacterium
ATGCCAGCCATCGCCTTCTGTGGCTTACCCTCAGCACGAATAATATTACCAAACATATTGCTCATAATTAAAAACGGAATGGCAACAGATACAATGCGTAAATATTCTGTTGCGTATCCAATGGTATCATCACTGGCACCAATCAAATTACAAATCGGTGTGGCAAACAGGAAAATTAAAATCATGGATACAACACCAATTATGGAGCCGGTCCAGAAACAGAATGCAGAGGTTTTTCTGGCGCGATCTTCTTTGCCTTCTCCTAACATTCTGGAAATTAAGGAGGTTCCACCAATACCAAACAACATACCTACAGCCATAAATAATAGGAATGCAGGGGTAGCAATGGAAACTGCTGCCAACATCAGAGGATCCTTAGTTTGTCCGATAAAAAAGGTATCTGCCAGATTATAAAGCAATACCATAATCATACTAATAATAGAAGGAATAATGTTTGTAAGCACCGCTTTGGGAACGGGTGCATCACGAAAAATTTCCGTCGTTGAATCTTTTGCTTTCTTCATGTGTTCTCCTTTCATTCGTTCATGTAGTCGATAAGAAACCCCAGCAGACACAACTGTTGGGGTTTTATGTTCGGTACGTCAAGATTAATATCTCTGTTCGACGCCAACTATAACACGAAAAAATTTTAAAGTCAAGGCAAAACCATATTGTAATTTAAAAAAAATATGCTAGAATGATGTTTTGAACGAATAAATAAAAGGTGAATGTATATGAATATTAATCAAATTATTGCACAAGAGTTAAATGTAAAAACAGCGCAGGTAGAAGCAGCTGTGGGTCTGATTGACGAGGGCTGTACCATACCCTTTATTGCCAGATACCGGAAGGAAGTAACCGGGGCATTAGATGATGAACAGTTAAGAAAATTAGATGAGCGTCTTCGTTATTTAAGAAGCTTAGAGGATCGTAAGAAAACGATTATAAAGAGTATCGAAGAACAGGGACAGATGACAGAACAGTTAATGGCGGATTTAGAACAGGCAGACACAATGGTTGCTTTAGAGGATTTGTATCGTCCTTTTAAGCCTAAGAAGCGTACGCGTGCTATGATTGCCAAGGAAAAAGGCTTGGCACCGTTGGCACAGTATATTTTGTTACAGAAGGCAGAGGAACCTCTGGAAACAACAGCATTGGCTTATGTAGATGAAGATAAAGATGTAAATAGTGTAGAAGCTGCCATTTCAGGAGCATTGGATATTCTGTCTGAGGAGATTTCAGATAACGCAGATTACCGGACTTATATTCGTAAGGCAACCTGGCGGGAGGGCAGTCTGGTTTCCAAGGCGAAAAAAGATACAGAGAAATCCGTATACGAGATGTACTACGATTATGAAGAACCGGTAAGCAAGGTGGCAGGTCATCGTACACTGGCGATTAACCGTGGTGAAAATGAGAAGTTTTTAACCGTTAAGGTGACAGCACCGGAGGAAAAGATTTTAAATTATCTGGAAAAACATATTTTTGTAAATGTAAAAAACAAAAATCCTTATGTGGCAGAAGCGCTAGAGAGCGCCATTAAAGATAGTTATAAGCGTCTTATTGCACCTTCTGTAGAACGGGATATTCGAAACGAGTTGACAGAACGGGCAGAGGATGGTGCCATTTCTGTATTTGGTAAGAATTTGGCACAGCTTTTAATGGCACCGCCCATTGCAGGTCATGTTGTATTGGGCTGGGACCCGGCATTCCGTACAGGTTGTAAGTTAGCAGTGGTAGATGAAACGGGAAAGGTATTAGATACCGCAGTGATTTATCCTACTGAGCCAACTACGCCGGCGAAGATTCGTGCAGCCAAGGAGCACGTTACGAAATGGATTCACAAGTATCACATTACCTTAATTGCGTTGGGAAATGGTACGGCATCTAGAGAATCTGAGCAGATTATTGTAGAATTACTTGGTGAAATTAAGGAGAAGGTGCAGTATGTCATTGTAAATGAGGCAGGTGCATCTGTATATTCTGCTAGTAAGCTTGCTACAGAGGAGTTCCCGGATTTTAATGTAGGGGAGCGAAGTGCCACCTCTATGGCAAGACGTTTGCAGGACCCGTTGGCTGAGCTTGTTAAGATTGACCCTAAATCCATTGGTGTAGGTCAGTATCAGCATGATATGAATCAGAAGAAGTTATCGGATACCTTGTCCGGCGTGGTAGAGGACTGTGTCAATAAGGTTGGTGTGGATTTAAATACGGCATCTGCCAGCCTGCTAGGCTATATCTCTGGTATCAGTAAGGTGATTGCTAAGAATATTGTTACCTATCGGGAAAAAAATGGACGATTTGAAAGCCGTAAGGAGTTACTTAAGGTGCCTAAATTAGGACCTAAGGCATTTGAGCAGTGTGCGGGCTTTACCCGAATTAATGGTGGCAAGAATCCATTAGATAGTACTGGCGTACACCCGGAAAGCTATGGTGCGGCGGAACAGCTTCTTACAGAATTAGGCTATGAGAAGTCTGATATTACAGCAGCAGGCTTACAGGGAATCGGTAAGAAGATTACTGATTATGAGACAATGGCGAAGAAGCTTGGGGTGGGTGTGCTTACCCTGACTGATATCGTGAAGGAATTAGAGAAGCCGGCACGTGACCCAAGAGAGGATATGCCAAAGCCTATTTTAAGAAGTGATGTGCTGGAAATGAAGGATTTAAAGCCAGGTATGACTTTAAAGGGAACAGTAAGAAATGTAATTGACTTCGGTGCATTTGTAGATATTGGTGTGCACCAGGACGGTCTTGTACATATTTCAGAAATGACAGAAAAATATATTAAGCATCCGTTAGAGGTAGTCAGCGTAGGGGACGTGGTAGATGTTACTGTGTTAAGTGTTGACATGGAGAAGAAACGGATTGCCCTTACGATGAAAGGAGCTAAGGAAAATGGACGTAATTAAATTCGGACTCCACTATTGGAAGAAAAATATTCCATTATCCCTTTTTGCAAAGCTGTTAAGCGGACTGGCACTGACGGCAGATATACTGCTGCCATTGCTTACAGCTATGTTTATTAATTATGTAATTCAGGACAACGCACCCGAGGAGGGAGGCGTATTTGGATTTTTAATAAATGGAAATTATGGCGCGGTTCACACTATGGAGCTGTTCTGGAATCTGGCTATCTGGTTTGTAGTGCTGCTGGCGATTAAACTGGTTTTAATCTACATCAGAAATATTGTAAATCAGAAAAATGGTCTGCGTCTGGAAACAACCCTGCGTATGGTAACCTATGAAAAGCTAATGGAATTAGACAGTGCTACATTGGCTGCTTATAATACGGGCGAGCTGTTAACAACCATTAACGCAGATACCATTATGTTTAAGGAAATGTTCTGCCGTATTATTCCAAATATATGCGACAGTGTGTTTGTACTGGTAGTTTCTATTGTTATGCTGGCAACCATTAACCCGTATTTGTTAATTATTCCGGTGATTTTGGCACCTTTTTTTGCTATGTCTTTGCTACGGTTTAAGAAGCTTGCCAGAGTGAATTTTACAAATATTCGTGCTAAAAATTCTCAGATGAGTTTGACAGTACAGGAAAATATCGAAGCTGTCCGCCTGGTACGTTCCTTTACCAATGAGCAGGTGGAGCGAAACAAATTTGATAGTGCCAACGAGGAATTAAAGGATTCCTATATTAAACAGGTTAAGCTGTCTTCTACCTTTGAAGCCGTATTTAGTACCATTAAGCAGATTGCTTATATAGGAAGTATTGCAGTAAGTGCTATTTTAGTTATTAAGGGTTATTTATTGGTGGGTTACTTAGTAGCAGCAGCCAACTATGTATTAAAAATCATGGACTATGTTTCTTTGATTAACAACATGATTTTCCAGATGCAGCAGCAGCTTGTATCCGGACAGAAAATGCTGCGGTTTATGCACTGTGATTCCCAGATTCCCAATGGCGAAAAGGAAATTGATGAGACAGAGCAGGTACATATTCAGATTAACCATGGTTCCATTGTTATGGAAGGTAAGCAGGTACTAAAGGATATCAATTTAGATATACCTTATGGTAAGAAGGTTGGTATCGTAGGTGGAACAGGAAGTGGCAAAAGTGTACTGTTAGAATCCCTGATTCGAGTTCATGATATGACCTCTGGAGAGATTTTGGTAAATGGTGAAGATGTAAGAAACTGTAATCTGGATTCTTTACGCAACCAGTTTGCTTATGTATTCCAGGACGTATTTTTGTTCTCCAATACAGTTGATTCCAATATCGCTTATTCTCAGCCAGATATTGAGAAGGAGCAGGTGATTCAGGCAGCCAAGCATGCCCAGGCACATGGCTTTATTATGAAGTTAGACGAGCAGTATGAGACCATTGTAGGTGAGCGTGGACTTGGTATTTCTGGTGGACAGAAGCAACGTGTGTCTATTGCACGTGCCTTGTTAAAGGAAGCACCTGTGCTTGTATTAGATGATGCCACCTCTGCCTTAGATGTGGGAACCGAGAAAAAGCTGCTTCAGGAGATTAAGGAGCATTTCCCGGAGAAAACCTTACTAATTTCTGCTCATCGTATGTCGTCTGTTGTAGACTGTGACGAGATTATTTATATGCAGGATGGTGCAGTGATAGAACGGGGAAGTTTTAAAGAATTAATGGAATTAAACGGTCACTTTGCGGCAGTTTATAATATACAGGAGGCCCAGCAGAAGTCAGTGGTGGATTATGACATACTGGCTGGCGCTAATGCCTAGGTGAGCAGGAGGAGAACATGGCAAAGAGAAATACATATTTTCAAGATGAAGTCATTGAACGAAAAATTGATATGAAGCAGTTCGGACGGATTTTGCGCTATATTCTGCCATACAAAGGAATTTTTGCTTTTGTATGCCTGCTTATGGTGCTGTCTGCCGTAGTGGCGATGATTACGCCCTTACTTTTAAACACGATTATTAATGAAGTTGTTGTTAATGAGGATTACAAACAGCTTGCTTATTTAATTGGAAGCATGTTGCTTTTGGCAGCTATTGAAATTGGAATTACTTTAGTGCATCAGCGGTTAATGGGTACGCTGGGCCATAAGGTAATTGCGAAAATACGTCAGGACGTATTTTACAAGCTGCAGAAGTTACCCTTCGATTACTTTGATTCTAAGCCGGATGGTAAGATTGTTGTCCGGGTAACAGATTATGTAAATGACCTGGCTAACTTTTTTACAAACTATGTTTTATTGTTTTTAGTTTACATTGTAAAAATCGTGGTTGTTACCATATTTATGCTGAATCTGAATGTGCAGCTTACTCTTGTGGTATTTGCAACGGTAATTCCTATGATGGTATGCGTATTTGCGCTGCGTTATTCCATTCGGAAATTATTTGGTGCACAT
>CAZLTS010000082.1:0-5335 GCA_964562495.1 uncultured Lachnospiraceae bacterium
CGAGAATCAGAAGATGTTGATTCTGAAGACTATCAAACTATTTTTAGCAAAATTGTCCTAATAAGAATCTGATGTGCAGTCTGTGTGACGAGTTAAGTATGGCATCTCAGATTTCTGGTGCTGTGAATACGGTGGTCAATGAGAATGGTGTGCTGAAGGGCTATACAACAGATGGCATTGGCTTTATGCGTGCGGCTATTGATGCGGGCTATGATTTGCCTGGAAAGAAGATGACCTTATTAGGTGCAGGGGGCGTGGCTTCAGCAGTATTAGTGCAGGCGGCTATTGATGGTATGTCTGAGATTTCTGTATTTAGTATTCACGATCAGTTCTATGAGCGGGCAGAGCAGATTGTAGCCCAGTTAAATGAGAAAACCAGTTGTAAGGTAACGTTATATGATTTTGAGGATGATGCTATTTTACGTCGGGAGATTGGTTCCAGTTATATTTTAGTAAATGGAACCTCTGTAGGTATGGCACCTCATGAGGACGGCTGTATTATCAAGGATGCCTCCTTCTTCCATCCGGAGCTGATCGTGTCTGACGTTATCTATAATCCTAGGGAAACGAAGCTTATGGCTATGGCAAGTAAGCAGGGACTTCGGACTTTTAATGGTTTATATATGCTTCTATATCAGGGGGCGGAAGCCTTCCGTCTGTGGACAGGTCAGGATATGCCTACAGAGGTGATTAAGGAAAAGTATTTCCAGTAGAGAGGAAAGTAGTGAGAGATGAAGGAAGTGAAGATTCGTTCTCTATGTCTGGGAATCGGCAGACCGAAGATATGTGTTCCCATTGTAGGAAAGACAAAAGAGGACATTAGAAAGCAGGCACAGACCATTTTAGAAGATGGGAATGCCCAGCTGGTAGAATGGCGGGCGGACTGGTTTGAGGCTGTGTTTGACAAAGATGCTTTAGCAGGTATATTACAGGAATTACGTGCCTTGCTAGGGGACATGCCCTTGTTATACACCTTCCGTACACAGGCGGAAGGCGGGGAACAGGCCATTACCGATGTAGATTATCAGGCGCTGGGAATCCAGGCGATTCAAAGTGGTTTCATTGACTTGATAGATGTAGAATTTATGAAATCTCCACAGGCTTGTGAAAGACTGCTGCAGGAGGCGCATACATATGGAGTAAAGGTGATTGCTTCTAATCATGATTTTCATAAGACGCCGCCTAAGGAGGAGATCGTTTCCAGACTTAAGGCTATGGAAGCGGCAGGTATGGATGTGGCTAAGCTTGCAGTTATGCCAAATAGTCAGGCAGACGTAAAGACACTTCTGGACGCTACCTATGAGGCACATCGGGTTATGGGTATTCCTGTGATTACCATGTCTATGGGAAGTCTGGGTGCCATTAGCCGGGTGGCAGGACAGCTTTATGGTTCAGCGGTGACCTTTGGAACAGTAGCTTGTGCATCAGCACCGGGACAGTTGGCGGTCGGTGACCTGCAGCATATTTTGAAGCTGCTGGAACCACAGAAATAACAGCGTAGATTGGAGCTAGCGTAATGAAACAGAAATTTGACTTTAATATTTTTCTTATAGGCTTTATGGGAACTGGTAAGAGTACTGTGGCTGCCGGCTTACAGGAGCTTTTAGATGTGCAGTGCATTGATATGGACGCCCAGATTGTGAAGGAGCAGGGCATGGCAATTACAGATATTTTTGCACAGTTTGGAGAGGCGCATTTTCGGGATATTGAAAGCGAGATGATTTTAAAGCTGCAGCAGCAGACCGGATTGTTAGTATCCTGTGGCGGCGGCGTGGTGGTTCGTCCGGAGAATGGAGCGTATATGAAGCAAAATGGTGTCGTTGTATTATTAACAGCTACACCTCAGACCATATATGACCGGGTACACACCAGTACACAGCGACCGATTTTAAATGGGAATATGAATGTGGAATATATTGCTGCGCTGCTAGAAGCCAGACAGGAGAAGTACCAGGCTGCAGCAGACATCACCATTGCTACGGATGGAAAGTCTGTAGAGGAGATTTGCCATGAGATTATTCATGAACTGGAAGAGAGAGCATAGTGGTAAATGGAGACAGGTATGAAAGAGAAAAAAGCAAAACGGATTAAGGTAAAGGGGAAGTTAAAAAACTATTTGCGTTGGCCGATTGTTATGAATCTTGTGCTGATGGCAGTTGTTGTGTGGGTTTTCTTCGTTGATGTGAAGGTGGCTTGTGTTATGCTGGGGGTTACAGCAATCACAACTATTGCATCTATTGTGCTGTATGCCTTGCATAGTCCCATCTTGTTTAAGGATGTTGTGGATTTCGCTTCGGATTATGGCAGATTGCAGAAGCGGATTCTGCGGGAGCTGGAGCTTCCCTACGGTATTATGGATGACGGCGGAAAGCTTTTGTGGGTAAATGAACAGTTTGCTGACGTGTTGGGAGATGGAAGTAAACGCAACATGGTTGGTAAGTCTATTTATTCCGTATTCCCTGAGCTGCCTGAGGATGTACTGGAAGAGCTGGAGGAAGACTATGAGCTTCGTACAGACCGGGATAAGCAGGCATATTACCGTATTTCTCTAAAGAAATTAGAGATTGGAGATGCTTTTGAAAACAGCTCCGTTCTGGAGATGTCTGAAAAGGCAGCCTTGATTGCCGTTACTGTATTTGATGAGACGGAAGTGCGTCTGTTAGAGCGGGAATTTGCCAATGAGAAAATGGTTGTAGGTCAGATTTACATAGATAATTATGAAGAGGCATTAACCAGTGTAGAATCTGTAAGACAATCGTTGCTGATTGCGTTGATTGACCGTAAGATTAATAAGTATTTTGCCAGCATTGATGGTATTGTGCGTAAGGTAGAGAAGGATAAATATTTTATTGCCGTTAAAAACCGTTATGTAGGCACGTTGCAAAGTAATAAATTTGCCATTTTAGATGAGGTAAAAGGTGTAAATATTGGTAACTCTATGGCAATTACCATTAGTATTGGTCTGGGTGTAGGTGGTAAGACCTATCAGGAACAATGTGAGTTCTCCCGGGCGGCCATGGACCTGGCACTGGGACGTGGTGGCGATCAGGCAGTTATTAAAAACGGGGAAAAGGTTTACTACTATGGTGGCAAGAGCCGTAGTGTAGAGAAGAACAACCGGGTGAAGGCACGTATGAAGGCCCATGCACTGCAGGAGCTTGTTATGCCTAAGAGTCAGGTATTGATTATGGGGCATAAGCTGGCAGATGTGGATGCTTTTGGTTCGGCCATTGGTCTGTATTGTGCTATGCGTGCCATGGAGAAGGAAACCCATATTGTAATTAATGATATTACCACTTCCTTGCGTCCGGTATACGATAGCTTCGCAGGGAATCCGGACTATCCGGAGGATTTGTTTATTAGTGGTCAGGAGGCGAGAGAACGAATCGACGAGGATACCATTGTCATCGTTGTAGATGTGAATCGCCCTACTTATACAGAGTGTCCGGAGCTGTTATCGGCATCGAAGGCGACTGTTGTATTAGACCATCACAGGCAGTCCTCAGAGCATATTGAGAAGGCAGTGTTGTCTTATATCGAGCCTTATGCTTCATCGGCTTGTGAGATGACTTCGGAGATTCTGCAGTATTTTGCAGATGGGGTTCGGATCAATCAGCATGAAGCAGATACCATTTATGCAGGTATTATATTGGATACCAATAATTTCACCAATAAGACGGGTGTGCGTACCTTTGAGGCAGCAGCCTTCTTAAAGAAATGTGGTGCTGACGTTGTTCGGGTGCGTAAGCTGTTTCGGGATAGTGAGGTTGAGTATCGGTCTAAGGCAGAGGCAATCAGTTCTACTGAGATTATGGAAGGCGGCTTTGCCATTGCAATTAGTCCTTCCGAAGGGCTGGAGAGTCCTACCATTGTTGCAGCACAGGCAGCTAACGAGCTGCTGAATATGAAAAATGTTCGTGGCTCTTTTGTGTTGACACAGTTTCAAAATAAAGTATATATAAGCGCTCGTTCCATTGATGAGATTAATGTACAGCTGATTATGGAACGTATGGGCGGCGGTGGTCATATGAATGTGGCAGGCGCCCAGTTAGAAGGTGCTTCCTTAGCGGATGCTAAGGAGTTGTTAAAGGAAACCATTCGTGGTATGGTGGCGGATGGCGATATATAGGAGGTAAACTACATGGAAGTTATTTTATTAGAGGATGTTAAAGCATTAGGAAAAAAGGGACAGATCGTCAAGGTGAATGACGGCTATGCCAGAAATTATGTATTGCCTAAGAAGTTAGGAATCGAAGCAACCAGTAAGAATTTAAATGATTTAAAGCTGCAGAAGGCAAATGCAGATAAGGTGGCAGCAGAGAAGCTGGCAGCTGCTAAGGCGTTAGCAGCTAAGCTGGAGGCTTCTAAGATTGTGCTTGCCATTAAGACAGGAGAGGGTGGCAGAACCTTCGGTTCTATCTCAGGTAAGGAAATCGCTCAGGCAGCAGTGGATCAGCTGGGAATTGAAATTGATAAGAAGAAGATTGTTATTGACGAGCCCATTAAAACAGTGGGAACCCATATTGTAACTGTGAAGCTGCACAAGGATGTAGCGGCAAAGTTGCCTGTTGTTGTACAGGATAAGTAGGAGTAAGTCATGGAAGAAGCAGTTGTAAAACGTATATTACCTCATAGCATGGAGGCAGAGCAGTCGGTAATCGGTTCTATGATTATGGACCCTCAGGCTATCCAGACGGCATCAGAAATGCTTGTTCCGGATGATTTCTATGCCAAGCAGCACAAGCTTATGTTTGAGGCTATGGTATCCTTGTTCTCAGAAGGAAAGGCAGTGGACTTAGTTACCCTGAAGGACCGCTTAGAGCAAAATGGTGCGCCCCCGGAGATATCCAGTGTGGAATTTATCCGAGAGCTTCTAGGTAGTGTGCCCACCTCTGTAAATGTAAAAAATTATGCCAATATTGTAAAAGAAAAGGCTGTTTTAAGAAACATTATTCGGGTGAACGAGGAGATTGCTAACCGGTGTTATGCAGGGCATGAGGATATTGATACAGTACTAAATGATACTGAAAAGAAGGTGTTTGAGCTGGTGCAGTCAAGAGGTGCCTCTGACTTTGTGCCAATTAGACAGGTTGTATTGAATGTATTAGATAAGATTGAGGCGGCGTCTAAGACCTCCGGTTCTGTAACCGGTGTGCCTTCTGGATTTATTGATTTAGATTATAAGACAGCAGGCTTTCAGCCTTCTGATTTAATTCTAATTGCTGCCAGACCTGCTATGGGTAAAACTGCATTTGTCTTAAATGTAGCAGAGCATATTGTATTAAAAAAGCATATGTCCGCAGCTATATTCAGTCTGGAAATGTCTAAGGAGCAG
>CAZLTS010000083.1:0-5334 GCA_964562495.1 uncultured Lachnospiraceae bacterium
ACACTATACCTCCAAAGCTGCCAGTGTCTTTTCTAATGTGGCAAGATTCTCTACATTTAAGATTTTAACGCCCTTTAAGGTACGCTTAACGAAACCGCTTAATGCCTTACCCGGTCCAATTTCAATGAAAGTATCAACGCCGTCCTGCTCATACATATTCCGAATAATCTGTTCAAAGCGTACTGGACTTACAACCTGCTTTACTAAAATATCCTTCATATCGTTCTTAGATGCTACCTTCTGCGCTGTCAGGTTTGTGTAAACCGGAATCTGAATGTCTTTAAAAGTAACCTGCTCCAGTTCTTTTTCCAGCTTCTCGGCTGCCGGCTGCAGTAATGCAGTATGGAAGGGACCACTTACCTTTAGAGGAACTGCCAGCTTTGCACCCTTTTCCTTAGCCAGCTCTGCTGCCTTGGCAGCAGCCTCTGTCAGTCCGGCGATTACGATCTGTCCCGGTGCATTATAATTTGCTGGTGTAACATAACCCAAATGGGACGCTTCCTTGCAGGCTTCTTCTACAAGTGCTGTATCCAGACCAATGATTGCATACATAGCGCCTTCTCCTGCTGGAACGGCTTCTGTCATATACTTGCCACGCTTCTTAACTAACGCAACCGTTTCCTTTAAATCCATAGCACCACTTGCTACATAAGCAGAATACTCGCCCAGACTTAAACCTGCCGTTACATCTGCATGGATTCCTTTTTCCTCCAGTACTGCCAGTGCCGCCATGCTCATTGTTAAAATAGCCGGCTGTGCATTCTCTGTAAGTCCCAGTGCCTCTTCATCTTCAAAACACATTTTAGAAATTGAAAATCCCAATGCTTCATCTGCTGTATCAAACACTGCCTTGGCACTTGGGTAATTGTCGTATAATTCTTTGCCCATTCCTGCATACTGGGCTCCCTGTCCGCTAAATAAAAATGCAATACTCATAGCTTTACCTGTCTCCATTCATTCCGTTTACTTTGATAATCAAAGCAATTTTTCTTTAAAAAAGAATCCCGCTTTCGTGGGCGAGATTCTCAATATATCCTTACTGGTTATCTTCTACAAACTTAACAACATCAGCAATGGTTTCAATGGATTCTGTATCCTCAAACTGTACACCGTACTCATCTTCGATGTCGCTAATGATCTGGAAAATATCTAAGGAATCTGCGTCTAAATCTTCCTTAATATTTGTCTCCATAGTAATCTCTTCTACATCTTTACCTGTCTGCTCTGCAATAATCTCTGCAATCTTATCGAATACCATTTTAGTTTCCTCCTCTGGATATCAGTTCTTAATAACTTATATGTCAGGACGCTGCCCTCAAACATACGCCCATTATATAACGACTGTTTGGGCTTTGTAAACCCTTTTGTTAAAAAAAATTAAAGTTGTAATAACATGCTTCCCCACGTCAATCCACCGCCAAAACCGGAAATAACAATTTTCTCTCCCGGTGCAATAAGATTCTCTTCACACATCTCAGCTAAGGCAATGGGGATACTTGCTGATGAAGTATTACCATAATAAAACATGTTACGATAAAACTTCTCAAGTGGCATGTCCAGCTTCTTGGCAACTGCCTGTATAATTCTGTCGTTGGCCTGATGTAATACCACGTAGTTAATTTCGTCTTTACTTATGTTGTTCTCTGAAAGCAACGCTTCCATATTAATCGGAACCTGCTTTGTGGCAAACTTAAAGATTTCCCTGCCATCCATTTGTAAATAGCTTGCTGCCTTTGCCTCTACACCATTAAAATGGTTGGCTACAACATAATCACCACCGGTTAATGACATGGCCTTAGTTCCGTCACTCCCCAACTTCTCAGCCAGTACGCCTTTCTCGGCTTCCGGACACTGTTCTAGTAATACACCGCCGGCACCATCACCAAACAGAATACAGGTGCTTCGATCCGACCAGTCCACTTCTTTAGACAGAACCTCCGCACCAATTACAAGTGCCTTCTTATACTGCCCTACACGTAGAAACTTGTCTGCGCAGCTAAGAGCGTATACAAAACCGGAACACGCTGCTGTCAAATCCATGGCTACGGCATTGACTGCTCCTATCTTTGCCTGAACCAGACATGCTGTAGAAGGTGTCTGATAATCTCCTGATATAGTCGCCACCAGAATTAAATCAATCTCCTCTGGGGCAACGCCTCCATTTTTTAGAATATCCTCTGCTGCCTTTGCAGCCAGATCCGATGTGTTTTCCTGGGTTGCAATCCGGCGCTGTCCAATGCCTGTTCTCGACAGAATCCATTCATCATTTGTTTCTACTAATTCTGACAGATCATCATTGGTAACGATTCGCCCCGGTACATAGTAGCCCGTTGCTTTTATTCTTGACCCATACATCCCAATAGAATCCTTTCTCTGTAAATAGTTTGATAGTCAAACCTTTTACAGTATAGAGGGAATCAAAGCGTTTGTCAATCCTTTTTTCTATGATTTTAGATACCAAATTCCAAGCTTCATGCACGTAGTATTTAATACTACATTTTGCAGTTTTTCACTTGACATGTTTTTGTTTGTGCAGTATACTTTAGAATAGTTTGATTATCAAAGTATTTTAAAGGAGTGTTATATATTATGAAATTACCAGCATTGTCAATTGGTTCTTTAACAGCCCCAGTCCCTATTATCCAAGGCGGCATGGGTGTAGGTATCAGCATGTCCTCTTTAGCAGGCGCCGTTGCCAAGGAAGGTGGAATCGGTGTAATCTCCGCAGCCCAGCCGGGCTACTTAGAACCGGATTTTACGAAGAATCCTTTAGAAGCAAATCTACGTGCACTTGCCTATCATATTAAACGGGCAAAAGAAATTTCCAACGGGGGAATTATTGGCGTGAATATTATGCGTGCCATTCGCTATTATGACGAATACGTTGCCTGTTGTATTGAAAATGGAGCAGACTTGATTATATCAGGAGCCGGGCTTCCCCTTTCCCTGCCATCACTGGTTGCAGGTACTTCTGTGAAGGCTGTTCCCATTATTTCTTCCCTAAAGGCTGCACAGGTTTTGCTAGGTAGATGGCATAAGCGCAACAATCTGATGTGTGATGCAGTCATTATTGAGGGACCAAAAGCAGGCGGGCATCTGGGCTTTAAGTTAGACCAACTGCAGTCACCGGAATTTTACGATAATTATGATGGGGAGATTCAGGCGATTATCCAATATGTAAAATCCTTTGAGCCACTTTATAATAAGAAAATCCCTGTGATTTTCGCAGGTGGTGTATATGACCGCAGTGATATTGACCATTATATGGCATTGGGCTGTGATGGGGTACAGATGGCAACTCGTTTTGTAGGAACCTATGAATGTGATGCAGATGATGCCTATAAGCAGGCTTATATCGATGCTACCAAAGAGGATATTACCCTTGTAAGCAGTCCTGTGGGTATGCCGGGACGGGCCATTTCCAATGCCTTTATTGAAGCTCGTAAAACAAATAAGGAATCTATCGGAAAATGTTACCAGTGTTTAGAACACTGCAATCCCAAAGAGATTCCTTACTGTATTACCGGTGCGCTGGCTCGTGCAGCCAAGGGCGACCGGGAAAATTCTTTATTATTCTGTGGCAGTAACGCTTACCGGGTTGATAAGCTTACCTCCGTACATGATATTATCAGTGAATTAAATGCTTAGGAAAATGCCTTCATTAAACGTTCATACTCTGTATCAGAAATGGCGATTACACCGCCATGGCGTTTCTTCGTAGCACCCATATGATAGGCATCTGGTGTCAGTTTTGTAAACTCGCCAGATGCCAAATCTTTGCATAAAAACGGGACATAACCCCCATCTGTGGCAAACTGGTCTACGATCAGACACCAAGTACCATCTGCTAACTGGTATACTTCCGGTCCTTCCACACCAAAGGTAGAAGCCAGCACAGGTGCATCTACCGCTGTAAATCCATCTGCATCTAGCGTCTTTCCCCGTTCTAACAGAATACATTTCGTAGTTTCATCTTTAGAGAAGCGGTAATAATACCCATCACACTCCACCATGGTAGAATCAATTAAGTGATTTTTCTTCTCTGCAAAAATAACAGGCTGGCTAAATTCCTGAAAATCCGCAGTGTAAGCACCATAGATTCGTTGCTTCGGCTCTGCATCTTGCGGAAGCTGAATCATAGAAGCCCAGAATACAAAAAATACATTTTTTTCTTCTACATAGATTGCTTCCGGTGCCCATACACAGCCTGCACCTTCCACACCTACTTCACACAGGCGCACATCACTCCAATGTACTAAATCTGCAGACTGCCATACAAGAAGCTTCTTGCTGCCTGCATACTGAGCCACGCCCCAGCCTTTCCCTGCCTCAATACGCAGGTCCGTTGCTATCAGATAATAGGTGCCCGTATGGGGATGCTTCACAAGAAACGGATCCCTTGCGCCAGCTTCTCCCACCGTTGTTTTTAACACAGGCTTTCCTTTATTTAAATCCTGCCAGAACAGACCATCTTTACTACAGGAAAAATAAATCTGTTCTCCGTCCTTTTGCTCCCCTGTGAAATGGGCAAACAAATATGCACTCATTTACTTCGCCGCCTTTACCTTAATCCACAAATCCGTCAACTTCTTCCGAATCGTTTCGTTATCGTGGAATACTTCATCTTTATCGTTATCCGTTCGTGGAACATACGCTGCATTATCTTCATATGCCCCGCCTTCGGCAGTCACTTCATCTAACACTTCCTGATTGGTACTTGTATATCCAACCTCTTCTACAATAGACAGATTCTCCTCATTATCTAATACAAAATTAATAAATTCGTGAGCCAAATCCGGATTGGAAGCGTCCTTAGGAATTACCATGGCATCACACCAGATATTCGTTCCCTGCTCTGGTGTATAATATTCCATGTCCTCATTTTCAGCAGCAATATACGCACCGTCTCCACTGTATACCACAGCGATATCCTTATTACCGCTAATCATGTTATCAATCACTTCATCTGTGACATAAACCGGGTCCATAGTATCGTTTAGTTCTACCAGCCATTCATAGGCTTCCTGAATCTCTTTTTCATCTTCTGTATTCATGGAATAACCCAGTGCTTTCAGCGCAATCATAAAGGAATCCCGTTCTGAATCATACATATAAATCTTGCCCTTATACTTCGTATTGCGAAGAACTTCCCAGCCCTGAGATTCTACATCCTCTTTAGACACTTCATTCTTATTATAAAGGATACCCACAGTGCCCCAGAAGTAAGGTACGGAATACGTATGATCTGGATCAAAATCCAGTCCATTAACGCCATCTGTCAGCTTATCTAGGTTGGTAATCTTACTCTGGTCGATTTCCATTAACATATCTTCA
>CAZLTS010000084.1:0-5332 GCA_964562495.1 uncultured Lachnospiraceae bacterium
CGGCACAGATGAAAGCGTCTATGCTTGATAACCCCAAGCATCTGGTATTAAAGGCACCCCATCCAAGCCCCTTGTCAGCATATCGGGGCTTCTTCGGGTGTAAGCATTTTAGTCAGGCGAATTGTTTTTTACAGGAGCATGGCGTAGAACCTATTGACTGGCAGATTGAAAATATTTAGCCGTAAGATATGTGTGAATTGTAGGGAGGATGCAGATGGCAAGTGTAACACCTTTAAAAAATAAAAAAACAAAAGAAAGATTACAGGCAATTTTCACAGAGGCAACTGGAAAAACGCAGTACCATATTCTCTATGGTTACAGCGCGAAACGGAAGTTGTTTCAGAAGCAGATTAGTAGTTGGGTATTAGGTTATAAGGAGGACAATGCAGAGATTGTTGCTGTTCATATTCGTTTTAATGGAGAAGTGCTGGAAAAGCCGCTTTATTTTAACAAGGATAATGTAAACAGTGTAACAATGAAGAAGCAACAGCTTTTCATTGATGCGAAGAACCTGTTGCACCCCATTACGATTCGTGTTCCTGCAGCTTTGGGAGATAAATCAGAGATGAAAATGCTTTATCCCATTGCCCAGACTGAGCAGGTAAAGGATTTTTTTAACTATGTAGAGCGTGTATTTTAAAGTGCGGGAGTAAATCCCGGGAAAGTGAGTGAAGATGCGAATTTTAATTATACGGCATGGAGATCCCAACTATGCCATTGATTCATTAACTGAGAAGGGTTGGCGGGAAGCAGAGCTGCTTGCTGACCGTTTAGAGAAGGAAAAAATCGATTATTTTTACAGCTCCCCTTTGGGAAGAGCTAAGGATACAGCAGGCTGTACCTTAAAACGAGTGGGAAAAGAAGCACAGGTATTTGACTGGCTGCAGGAATTTTATTATCCAATTACAGATCCCTTAAATCCTGAGAATACAAGAATTGCGTGGGATTTTATGCCGGGCTATTGGACCCAAAAGGAGCAAATGTACGATAAAGATAACTGGGCTAAAACAGATATCTTTACGGGAAGCCAGTTGGCGGAAAAACAGCAGATGGTCTATGAGAATCTGGATGCCCTGCTGGCAAAACATGGTTATGTACGCAAGGGACGTTATTATGAGGTGAAGGAGCGCAATACAGATACCATTGCCATTTTTTGCCATTTAGGCGTTGAATTTGTTATGCTGTCCCATTTGCTGGGTGTATCTGCACCTGTGTTGTGGCAGGGCTGCTTTGTTGCACCTACGTCAGTGACTGTTCTTACTACAGAAGAACGGGTAAAGGGAGAAGCGTGCTTCCGTTGTAAGACCATTGGTGATACGGGACATTTGTACATAGCTGGGGAGCCAGCGTCTGATTCCGGATTTTTCCAAGAGGTCTGGACAGAGGAAAAATAAAAAATTACTTGACATCACACCTATACTGATATAATATTACATGTAGTAACGAGAACTACTTGTAATGGAGAAGGATAACGTATAGGAGGTATTGTGTTATGGTAAGTATAGAGAAGAAGATTTCATTGCCGGATTATACATTAGGAGAAGAATTGATTAATGCGATTTCTCATGGTGTAGGAGCCGGCTTTTCTATTGCCGGTTTGGTACTGGGAATCGGTAAGGCACTTTATAGCGGTAGTACATTGGAAGTGGTAAGTATGGCACTGTATGGAAGCATGTTGTTTTTATTGTACTTCATGTCTACTATGTACCACGCTTTAAAGCGCAACAACGCAAAGCGGCTGTTCCGTATTTTTGACCACTGCACCATATTTTTGTTAATTGCAGGCACTTATATTCCCATTGTACTGGTTGGAATTGGCGGTGTAGTAGGTTGGATCTATTTTGGCGTTATTGTGGCGGCAGCCATTGTAGGAATTGTTTTTAATGCCATTGATGTAGAGAAGTATGAGAAGGTATCCATGTTCTGTTATATTCTTATGGGCTGGGTTATTGTATTTGGCTTTAAGCCACTGATGCAGTCTATTCCCATGGAGGGAATTAAGATGCTAGTGGCAGGGGGTGTTGTGTATACCTTAGGTGCTGTGCTATATCGTATGGGTGATAATCGCAGATATTTTCATTCTATTTGGCATTTCTTTGTGTTAGGTGGAAGTGTATTCCATTTCTTTACGATTTATTTATATGTACTGTAGAGGAAATGTAATTTCCTATGAAACTAAAAAAGGATTTCTGTAGTCCAATGGATACAGAAGTCCTTTTTTAAATCCGTTCACATGTGAACAGCTTATATATGCAAACCAGTGGTTTTAATTCATCACCTTTGTGACTAGCTGGTTTACCAAGGCACCATCAGCCTTGCCCTTTACCTTAGGCATTAGCTCCTTCATAATCTTGCCTTTGTCCTTCACAGTAGGGGTATCGATTCCAAGAGTGGTTAACACTTCCTGAATCGTAGCCAGAATCTGTTCCTCGCTCATTTCTTCGGGTGCAAATTCAGCCAGGACATCTAATCTTCCCTGCATCTCTGCAATCAGTTCTTCGTGGTCAGCAGGGCAAGCCTCTAAGGTTTCCTTTAACTGCTTCATTTCCTTTTTAATAATCGCATTTTCTTCTGCTTCGGTTAAATCCTCACGTTTATCAATAGCAGCATTCTTTAAGGAAGTAAGCAGGGCAGATAAAGCGTCCTTTCTCAACTTATCCTTTGCCTTCATGGCAGCAACCATTTCGCCACGAATCTTCTCAATCATTGTCATTATAATGTTCTCCTTTCCGTAGCGTATCGATTGGATACGCTATTTATTATTTTTTGCTTTTAAGTTTCTATTAGCAGTAGCAAGCATTAGCTTGATACGGTTTAGCTGGTTTACCTCACTGGCACCCGGATCGTAATCAACAGCTACGATATTTGCTTC
Organism: uncultured Lachnospiraceae bacterium; assembly: GCA_964562495.1. Classification (GTDB taxonomy): domain Bacteria; phylum Bacillota; class Clostridia; order Lachnospirales; family Lachnospiraceae; genus CANQSA01. Next base: position 2,873 of record CAZLTS010000084.1, read on the forward strand.
CGGATGAGAGTTTCGAAGCTCCTTAATAACACCCTTGCCTACAATATGGTTTGGCAGGCAGGCAAATGGCTGTGCACATACAATATTAGGCACGTCGCTGTGAATTAATTCAAGCATCTCTCCTGTTAAGAACCATCCTTCACCGGTCTGATTTCCTAAGGATACATATTCCTCTGCCATTTCAGCCAGATGACTAATACGGCTTGGTGGCGTAAAGTGTGTGGACTTCTCGAATTCCTCACAGGCAACTCCACGAAAATGCTCTAAATAGCGAATCGCTACATTTAGGATAGAAGCGGTGGAACGTTTCGTACCTAAGTGGGTTGCTTTAAAGTTACTGTTATAGAAGCAGTAGAAGAAGAAATCAAGTAAATCCGGCATAACAGCTTCTGCCCCTTCTGATTCCAACAGCTCTACTAAGTAATTATTAGCAGCCGGTAGGAATTTAACCAGAATTTCTCCCACAATACCAACACGAGGTTTTTGTACATTTGTAATAGGTAGTGCATCAAAGTCGCGGATAATGCCACGAACATTCTTTTTAAAGGTACCCATATCTACAGCAGGCTTCTTTAGTGCCTCTACGCAGATGCCCAGCCATTTTTCATGTAGAGCATTAGCAGAACCTGGTGTTGCTTCATATGGACGCATACGATATACAACACGCATGAAAATATCACCATATACAATAGCCTGCAGCGCCTTCTGTAACAGCTTCGGCGTATATTTCATACCCTCATTTTTCTCAATACCATTTGCACTTAAGGCAATAACCGGAACCTGTGGCATACCGGCTTTCGCCAAAGCACGACGGATAAATCCGACATAGTTAGAAGCTCGACATCCACCACCAGTCTGGGTAATCGCAACAGCAGTCTTGTCTGGATCATATTTACCGGATAACAAGGCATCCATAATCATACCAACTACGATTAAGGAAGGATAGCAGGCGTCGTTATTTACGAATTTCAGTCCTGCATCTACAGCAGTTTTGTTATCGTTATTTAACACAACCATATGGTAGCCGCATGCATTTAAAGCAGGCTCTAACAAATCAAAGTGAATCGGGGACATCTGAGGACATAAAATAGTGTATCCTTCGTCCTTCATCTTCTTCGTAAACTCTACTCGTTCAATATTCGCCGGTTCAATGGTGCGCTTGTACTGTTTCATTTCCCGGACACGCAAAGCAGAAATCAGGGAACGTACACGAATTCTGGCAGCACCTAAGTTATTAACCTCGTCAATCTTTAGCACAGTGTAAATCTTGCCGGCATGATTTAAAATATCACTGACACAGTCTGTTGTAACGGCGTCCAGACCACAACCGAAGGAGTTAAGCTGAATCAAATCCAGATCATCTCTGGTTGTAGCATAGCTGGCAGCCTTATACAACCGGGAGTGGTACATCCACTGATCCAAAACAATCAGAGGTCGTTCCACTTTGCCTAAATGGGCGATACTGTCTTCTGTTAAAACAGCAATACCATAAGAGGTAATCAGTTCTGGAATACCATGGTTAATCTCAGGATCAATATGGTAAGGACGTCCTGCCAGTACAATACCTCTGCGACCTGTTTCTGTTAAGTAAGCCAATGTTTCCTCGCCTTTTTTCTCAATATCAGCGTGGGCCTGCTCTAATTCGACCCAAGCTTTGTGAGCAGCAGCGGTAATCTCAGCCTTAGGAATGTTATATTCGTCAGTGAAAATCTCGACTAACCGCTTTGTCATAATCTTTTCACTTGTCATCGCAAGGAAAGGATTCATAAAGCGGATATTCTCTGATTTTAATTCCTCTACGTTGTTACGAATGTTTTCAGCATAAGAGGTAACAATCGGACAGTTGTAGTGGTTGTTCGCATCCGGTGTTTCATTTCGCTCGTATGGAATACAAGGATAGAAAATGGATTTCACACCCTGCTTAATCAGCCAAGAAATATGTCCATGTGCCAGCTTAGCCGGGTAACACTCAGATTCACTAGGAATGGATTCGATACCTAGTTCGTAAATCTTACGACTGGAAACCGGTGACAGCACAACGCGGAAGCCTAATTCCTTAAAGAAGGTAGCCCAATAAGGGAAGTTCTCGTACATATTTAATACACGAGGAATACCGATTTCACCACGAGGCGCTACATCTAAGGTTAGGGGTTCATAGTCAAACATACGCTCCATCTTATAAGCAAACAGGTTCGGAATGTTTTCCTTATTCTTCGCTTTACCAATACCCTTTTCGCAACGATTACCAGATATATACTGTCTGCCGCCGGAAAAACGGTTAATGGTAAGCAGACAACTGTTGGTACAGCCCTTGCAACGAGCCATAGAAGTTTCATACTGCAGGGCATTAATCTTATCAATGGAAAGCATGGTGGTTTCCTTGCCTTCTTCATAACGTTCTCTGGCGACTAAGGCTGCACCGAAAGCACCCATGATTCCGGCAATATCCGGACGAATGGC
>CAZLTS010000085.1:0-5317 GCA_964562495.1 uncultured Lachnospiraceae bacterium
GAAATAACCTTTGCCGGGCTTAACGCATTCTCAATTAAAATAGCCGGATTTTCATCCCAACTGATAATATCGATTTTCTCTCCCTTTAATTCAGAAACGACAGCATTCACACGAGCGCCATTAATACCAACGCAGGCACCAACCGGGTCTACATGCGGATTGGTAGAACGAACTGCCATCTTAGTTCTAGAACCTGCTTCTCTGGCGATTCCCATAATTTCTACAGTTCCGTCTTTGATTTCAGACACCTCTGCCTCAAACAAACGCTTTACTAATTCTGGATGACTTCTGGATACGATTACCTTCGGTCCTCTTGTTGTTTCCTTCACTTCAACAATGTAAAGCTTTACACGCTCTGTAGGAACAAACTTCTCACCCTTAACCTGCTCAGACTCTGTTAAAACTGCATCTGTCTTACCTAAGTTAATGCTAATGTTTCTTCCGTTAATTCTCTGGACAATACCGGTGACAATATCCTTTTCCTGTGCAGAGAAGCTGTCATAAATCATTCTTCGCTCTTCTTCACGAATTGCCTGCAGAATTACGTTCTTCGCATTCTGTGTAGCAATACGTCCAAATTCCTTAGACTTAATCTCCTGATTTACCACATCACCAACGATGTACTTCTTGCTAATCTTGTGGGCATCCTCTAATGTAATCTCTGTAACCGGATCTGTCACTTCTTCAACAACGGTTTTCTCAGCAATTACATGGAAATCACCTGTTTCTCTGTCAATGGTAACCTTAATGTTATCTGCCTTACCAAAATGGCTCTTACATGCTGTTAACAAAGAATTTTCGATTGCCTCTAATAGCAGATCCTTGCTAATATCCTTTTCCTTTTCCAGTGTTTCTAACGCCAGAATTAATTCCTTATTCATTTTATTTCTACCTCTCATTCTGCAATATATGCTGTATTTTTAAAAATCGAATGTCAAGCGTATTAAGGCAATTGCTTTACGCTCAATTGTCATCTCATTTCCATCTTCTAATTCCAGTGTAACGGTATCCTTATCGAAAGCCTTTAATAGACCAATCCACTCCTTCTGTTTCTCAATGGGGCGGAACAGATGTACCTCTACTTCTTCTCCTATGCTTCTGTTAAAATCCTTATCCTTCTTTAAAGGTCTGCCTAATCCGGGAGAGCTAACCTCGAAGATATAGCTGTCTTCTATATAATCCAGCTCATCTAACAGTTCGTTCATCCTTCTGTTTACTAATTCACAGTCGTCCACTGTAATGCCGCCTGGTTTGTCAATGTAAACTCGCAAGTACCACGTGCTGCCTTCCTTGACATATTCTACATCCACCAGTTCAAAGCCATACTCCTCAGTAATGGGCAATACAAGTTCTTCTGTTTTTGCTTCATATGCTTCTTTTTTTGACATTTTGTCATCTCCTTCCCGGGTTACATACATAAAAGAAAGTGGACTTTTTACAGCCCACTTTAAGTAAATCCATATCGTCAAATGCTACTATAGCACAGCATTTTTCAAATTGCAAGAAAAATTTTAAATTTGCAATAACGAAATTTTTACTATTATCCTATTCCCATTTGTGTTAAAATACATGTAACGAAATAAATTTTTTTCTTTGTATATAGGTAAAGGACGTTAAATACACAAAGGAGGTTACCTATGAAAAGCAAAAAATTATTAGATGCATTGGGAGATATTGATAGCCAATATATAAAAGAGGCTCAGGCAGAAGGACCCGTTAAGAAACAGCCCTTTTATAGGAAGAGAAAATGGCTGAACGCCGCTGCTGTATTGCTGGTATTTGTAATAGGCGGAACTGTAGTCTGGATTAACAAGGATTCCTTATTTTCACAAGGCTTCGTGGATTCTGCCACAGAGGAGTCGGGTTCAGAAGACGGTGCTACTGCTGCAGTAACCAATTCCTATCTGGAAACCAGCGCGGAGGATGATGCAGAAACGACGCAAAGATCGAAAATACCGGAAACAACAACTGCTCGTGAGACTACACCTTCTGTCACAGCTAATTATGTATTGACCCAGGCAGTTTATCCAACCAGCCTTTCATACAAAAATGCAAAAGACACTGCTGCCCTAAGTGTATTTTCAGATTTTCTATCTGTAAGTGCCAGCGAGTTTCTACAAGGCAGCACTGACACTAACTGCGTATACGCTCCATTAAACGTATATATGGCATTGGCTATGCTGTCAGAGATTACAGACGGAAGCAGCCGGAAGCAGATTTTAGAGCTGTTAGGTGTGGATTCCATCAAAACGCTACGAACCCTGTCTCATGATTTATGGACCTACTCCTACAAAAATGGCGATGGTAATAGTACCATATTAGCCAGTTCTGTATGGTTAAATAAGAATATTTCTTACAATAGAAATACCTTGCAGACCTTAGCTGACCAATACTATGCTTCCACCTTTCAGGGAGAAATGGGTTCTTCCGATTATAATTCTGCGTTACAAAGCTGGCTTAATGAACAAACCAGTAATCTGCTTTCTAAGCAGGTATCCGAGCTTGCTATGGAAGCTGATACTTCCATTGACCTGGCTACAACTATTTACTATCATGCTAACTGGACAAATTCATTTTCTGAATTGAATACTGTTACAGATACCTTCCATAGTACTACAGGAGATGAGTCCTGCAAATTTATGAATCAGACATACACCAGCTATTACGTAAAGCAAACTGGTTTTCAAGCTGTCTCCAAACAGTTATTAGACTCCAGTCTAATGTGGTTTATCCTGCCAGATGAAGATGTTTCCATGGATTCCTTATTGGAATCCGGTGCGATAACAAAGCTAGTTTGCCAGACAGATTACTCAGAGCTTGACTCCGGCTCGATTGCCTTATCTGTGCCTAAGTTCGATGTATCCTCTAAACAGGATTTAGCTGAAGGATTAAAGGAGTTAGGTGTAACAGATGTATTCGATGAAAATGCATCTGATTACACACCACTACTGGATGAAAGCACTTACCAGGAAACACCTGAGGCTTTAAAGCTATACGTTTCCCAAATTACGCATGCAGCCCGGGTGTCCATTGACGAAGAAGCCTGCACTGCTGCCGCCTATACAGATATTGAATTGACACAAGCAGCAGAAATTTCAGCTGACCCGTTCTCACTGAAGCTAGATCGTCCATTTATTTTCGCCATTACCAACAACGACGGATTGACCTTGTTTCTTGGCATTGTAAATCATGTAGCATAACTACAACGGAGGAGACACCATGGAAGATACGGATTTAATTACTTTATACTGGGCCCGGGAAGAGGCTGCGATTACGGAAACTGCCAAACAGTACGGAAGGTACTGCTTCCGCATTGCCTACAACATTCTCCAGAATCCAGAGGACAGTGAAGAATGTGTCAACGATGCATATCTGCAGGCATGGAATACGATTCCTCCCAGCCGTCCTAACCCGCTTTCCACATTTTTAGGCCGGATTACTCGCAATCTGTCCTTAAACCGCTACGACTACCACCACGCCCAAAAACGTGGTGGTGGTCAGGTGGCACTGACACTTACAGAATTAGAGGACTGTATTCCTGTAGCAGAATCTACAGAGGACATTATTACACAAAGGGAATTAACTGCCCTATGCAATGACTTTATTAGTAAGCTTCCTACAGAGGTACGAATTCTATTTGTCCGCCGCTACTGGTACTTAGACAGTATTAAGGACATTGCCAAATCCTATCACCTGACAGAAAGTAAGGTGAAGGTGACCTTAAAGCGCACCCGGGAAAAGCTGCGCCAACGATTAACAGAAGAAGGAATTACATTATGAAAAAGAAACAAATTTTTACAAAGAATCGAGGTATACGAATGCACAAGAAACTATTATTGGGGGTATGCACTATGCTGCTGACAGCAGCTGTTTCTTCATTTCCTACATATGCAGATGATACGCTGCAAGAGGAAGAAACCACTGAACATGTCCACCAGTACACAAGCACTGTAACAACACAATCCACCTGTACCAAAGCCGGCGAAAGAACTTATGTCTGCCAATGTGGTGACAGCTACACCGAATCGCTTCCCTTGTTATCTCATAATTATAAAGCGACTGTAGTAAAACCTACTTACCAAACCAAAGGCTATACTTTGTATCGCTGTACTGTGTGCCAGCAAAGTTATAAGACTTCCTATACAGCAATTTTAAAAAAGGTGGCTATATCCAAGGCAAAAATCAGCGGATTAAAATCCCAATATACCTATACAGGCAAAGCAATTAAGCCTACTCTTACTATAACCTATGGAAAGAAATCCTTAAAATCAGGGACCGACTATACCATAACCTTCAGCAAAAACAAAAAAGTCGGACAGGCAAAACTGGTAATAACCGGCAAAGGCGGCTATACCGGTAAGATAACAAAGACTTTTTATATCTCCCCTAAGAAAAGTACGATTTCTTCACTAAAGGTGCCTAAAGAAAAGCAAATTACCATCAAATGGAAAAAAGATTCTCAGGCTTCCGGATATCAAATTCAATATTCTACAAAGAAGAATATGAAATCTGCGAAAAAGGCAACCGTATCCGGTTATAAGAACAACAAGAAGACACTTACCAAACTTACAGGTGGTAAAACCTACTACTTCCGTATCCGGGCATATAAGAAGGTAAATGGCAAGAAGGTCTTTGGTCCCTACAGCAAAATAAGCTCTGTAAAGCTGCCCAAGCACATTTACGGCGTAGTACCGGCATCTAAACGGGTAAGCAGCAGCTATTTTAGTGATACAGCTTTTGTAGGAGATTCCATTAGTTACAAGCTTGCCTTATACCAGAACTCCACGCATGCTCTGGGCAATGCCAAATTCTTTGCCGCCGGAAGTCTAAGTGCTACCAATGCATTGTGGCCTATTTCTTCTATTTCAGTTCACCCATTATACAATGGAAATAAAACCTTAGTAGAAGATTGTATTAAATATTCCGGTGTAAAGAAGGTTTACTTAATGCTTGGCATGAATGAAATTGGAAGCTACGGACTAGAAAAGGCTTTAAATAACTACATTGAGCTAATCCGCCGGATTAAAGCCAAGTCTCCGAATGTGGAGATTTTCATTGAATCTGTAACACCTCTGGCATCTACCAGCAGTTGTTTAGGTCGTTTTAATAATAACGTGGTAAAGGAATATAACCAAATGCTTAAGAAGCTGTGTAAGGAGAAGGGCTGGTTCTTCGTTGATGTCGGTTCCGTCATGTACGATGCCAGCGGTCAATGGTTAAACAATGCTTATTGCAGTGATTTAACTGGCATGGGAATTCATTTTACGGATGCCGGCTGTAAGGCATGGGTTGATTACCTGTATACACATACCGTTGA
>CAZLTS010000086.1:0-5307 GCA_964562495.1 uncultured Lachnospiraceae bacterium
CAGCATATTCGCCGTCTAAATGGGGTGCTGCAGCGTGCATAATGAAGAACTGAGAGCCTGCAGAATCTGGGTGCATAGCACGTGCCATAGATAAAACACCCGGTGTATGCTTTAACTGATTTACAAAACCATTTCTGGCAAATTCTCCCTTGATATGGTAACCAGGACCGCCCATGCCTGTTCCATCAGGACAACCACCCTGAATCATAAATCCGGGAATAACGCGGTGGAAAATTAAACCATCATAGTAACCCTTTTCTACTAAGCTAATAAAATTCTTAACTGTATTCGGTGCAACGTCAGGGTATAATTCAGCCTTCATAACGCTGCCATCTTCCATAGTAATGGTGACAATTGGATTTGCCATAATAATTACCTCCATTTTTGAGTAGTATTTGGTCTATTCTAGCATAAAACAATAGGAAAAACAAGGTTGGCGTTGCCAATTGGGACAAACTGTGTTAAAATGTTCTGTGCAAAATAATTGGAATGGAGGTATAGTAAAATGACAGTTTCTAAGGATATGATTATTAGTGATTTACTTGCTATGGATACAGGATTTATTCCGATTTTAATGGGAGCAGGTATGCACTGTTTAGGTTGTCCGGCATCACAGGGTGAGTCTTTAGAGGAAGCTTGTGCTGTTCATGGATTAGATGCAGACGAAATCGTTGCTGCTATGAATGAATATCTGGCTGCTAAGGAGCAGTAATTTCATATCACAAGGTATAGAAAACCCGTAGATTTCTCAGTGGAAGTCTACGGGTTTTGTAGAAAGTGTGATGTTTTCATTAATTGATAACCATAGCGCTTAGCCAAGTGGCACACAGGCCAGCTTCTCAATGGCATTCTGGGCAATCACGATCCGGCAGTGTTCTTTAAAATAAGACTCAATAGCCGGAAGACTCTGGCATTCACTTCCGAATTCATTTAAAGTACTGATAACGGAAGGAATAAAGGACGAATCAATCCCATCATAATGTAACACTAGATAATATAAGGCATCTCGGTCAGAGTAATACAAGGCGCTGTTAGGCACATGTAATACGTCAATTAAGTGAGATACTGCAATCACGTCGTCTAAGGTACCGAAATCAAAAATGGAAAAATCAGGATATTCCGGTTTCTTCTGTGCTTCCGCTTTAGCGGAGGATTCCTTTACAATGGCATCGTGTACGTGCTTTAAGGCATGACGCACATTCTGTTCCAACTCTTTCGGTAAAAATGTATCTATATCGTCGTCGCCAACTCCCTCCATACGCTGGTCAATCTCGTCAGGATGTGTTACCTTCGTGATTAACAAAACGATGCTGTCTGAATTGACAGGAATGGCTTCCACCATCAGGGGATTCTCATTTGGCTCGAAATCAAAGCGTTCATTCGCTTCTTCCATCACATCTCGAAATAGTGCCTTCGCCTTATCGGACCCAAAAGCAAGCTCGCTGAGCTTAAGCTGATGGTCGGCTAAATCGGCACTGCTTAGTGTACATTTGATTTGATTGTCGTTAATTTTCTCTATCTTCATATTAACCTCCAATCTATAACAACCGGTTCGCAGTTCGCTAAATAATGGTGCTATTTAATACAGTATAACCTATATTCCCGTCTCTTGTCAAAACTATTATGCTAAAAAAATATAAAAAAAGTGTGAATTCACAATAAATAGTTGAAATTATCCAAAAAGAAGCGTATCATATCCAATAAGAGAATAAATGGGCGGGCGTTAGTGCACAGATTTTACGACAGGAATTCTGTTTAAGTTTATGCAAAACGGGTGGGAAAGATTTTACAAAAAGGTAATGACGAACAGATAAAAAAATGCTATACTAAACTGTACGAATGCATTGATTGAAAAATGGAGGCAGAAAATGAATTATTACAAAGGCATTAAGCGATATATACCTATGTTTGTAGCGCTTATTCTAATTGCAATTATCGCCATTGTAGGCAGCTTTGCCGGCTGGTTTGATGGCGGAGAAGGAAGCAGTAAGCCTGCGGACATCTATGATGTTTACAATATGCGTAATTCTAAGGGGGTTAAGCTAGGCTCAGATACAGCAGCAATTGTGCTGCAGGCAGAGTTGACGAAGGAACGTGCCACAGTCGTAGACGGCGAATATTATGTAACCTATGATTTTATAACGGAATTAAACAGTCGTTTCTACTGGGACGTTAAGGAGAAAACCCTTGTTTACACTACAGCGACGGATAAGATTAAGGTAAAGCTTGACCAGAAGACATACAGCCTGTCCGGTAAGAAGAAAAAGGTAGACTATACCATTGCCTGGAAGGAAGATGATTCTGATGATGTGTACATTAACCTGAAGTTTGTAAAATTATTTACAGACATAACATATGAAACCTATCAGGATCCGGGCAGAGTGGTAATCTATAATGACTTCTCTGAGGAATATACTTATGCTACGGTAGAAGAAGAAGTGAATATGCGTGCAGAAGGTGACAAGGAAAGCGGCATTATGCGCACCATTGCTCCAGGTGAAGAGTTTACTGTATTTGAACAGGGCGTGAAGTGGACGAAGATTGCTACCGAGGATGGATTGTTAGGATACGTGCCTACCCAGAAGCTTAATATAGAAAGAACGGAATTGGTAGATACCGGATTTGAAGCACCGGAATATACAAGTATCCAGTATGAAGATAAGATTAGTTTGGCGTGGCATCAGGTAAATGGTGCGGCAGGTAATACCACTTTGTCTGAATATATGGCGAATGTAAAAGGTGTTAATGTAATCTCTCCTACTTGGTTTACGCTGACAGATACCCAGGGCAATATTGAGTGCTATGCGACGCAGGATTATGTAGATCAGGCACATGCTATGGGACTTAAGGTGTGGGCATTAATCGATGATTTCTCCATTGATGATACCGGAACACGTTGTATCCGCAGCGTGATTCCGAGAACGAGCAGAAGAGAACGACTGATTAAGCAGTTAATGGCTTATGTAAAGGAATATGACATTGATGGTATTAATGTAGACTTTGAGTACATTAATTCAGATAATGGCGAAAATTACATTCAGTTTTTGAGAGAGTTGTCTGTGGAGTGCCGGAAGGCAGGCGTTGTTCTTTCTGTTGACAACTATGTAGCATCTGCATGGACCATACATTATGATCGTAAGGAACAGAGCGTTTTGTGTGATTATCTGATTATCATGGGCTATGATGAGCATACAAGCGGCAGTGAAGAGGCAGGCTCTGTTGCCTCCTTGTCCTTTGTAAGAAATGGTATTGAAAGCACCATTGAAGAAGTAGGAAGCAGTGATAAGATTATTAATGCTGTTCCATTTTATACCCGCGCCTGGTATGAGAATGCCAACGGTGGATTGTCCAGCGAGGCCATTGGTATGCAGACTGCAGAGGATGCAATTGCGGCAGCAGGGGCTGCGAAAAACTGGAGTGAGGAGGATGGACAGTATTACTGCGAATTCCAGTCTGGAACCAGTACCTGTAAGATTTGGCTGGAGGATGCCAAGTCCATTGGTGTGAAATTAGATTTAATGAAGGAATATAATCTGGCAGGTGCGGCCTACTGGAAGCTAAGTTTTGAAACTGCAGACATCTGGGACGTAGTAGAAAGTTATTTTAAGTAATATTTTCCCATTATGCGTCATATAGTATTTAGGAAAGGAGTGACTATATGATGGCATATCAAAGGAAAGTAGCGTATATTGATTTGTACCGCGGTACAACGAAAATTAAAAATGCAGGATTTGCAAAAATAGAACAGCGTGACCGGCAGGTTCGCATATATCTACACATTAAAACTCCCACAGACTATGAGTCGGAGCTGGCAGATATCTATGTGTTAAGAAGTACGAAAGCTGGAGTGGAACGTAAAAAGGCAGGCGAGATGTCCTTTTGTTCCCGTTTGGGAGAAGTAAATCTGGAATGGGAGGAAGACAAGCTGCCTTTTACAGAATTGTGTGGTGTCTATGTTGCAGGACCTAAGGAGGAGCAGTATCATTTTAAAAGTCAGTGGAGTGGTGCTGCTTCTTCTAGCACACAGACAATTCAGGCGGCAGAGGTGGGGAAAACCTCTGAGGGGAATGGTACAGAAGGGGAAAAAAAGAGTGAAAACAAAGCAGTAGAGGTGGAAAACCAACAGGTAGAAGCGCCGCAGATGAAAGAGCAGCAAATGGAAGTGCAGAAAACAGAAGAACGGCAGACAGAAGAAAACAGAGGACTGTGGGAACAGATTGGAAGCAGATATACGAAGATTCCCGGACGACTTCTGGGATATGATTGTGAGTGTATGAAAATGACACCGGCAGATTTGCGGTGTCTGCCTAGATGCTACTGGCAGCTTGCTGGAAACAGCTTTTTGCTGCATGGCTACTATCAGTATCGCTATGTGGTATTGCTTCGGTTCTTAGAACGGGAAAATTATCGATATTATGCAGGCGTGCCTGGTGTGAAGAATCCTCAACAGGAGAAAATGGCAGAATTGTTTGGTTTTACAGATTTCTTTGAAATTGCACAGAAGCAGCGGGCACCGGCAACCGGTATTGCTTTTAATGGGTACTGGTGCACAGAATTGCCTCGGCTTATGAATCTGCATTAAATGGATTCAGCAGCGTGGTTAATATATACATATTTCAAATGATCCCGCCAGTTGCCACCGATATTTACCAGACGCATAGAGGTGCCTTCGTACTGGAAGCCAAGCTTTGTTGCCAGATGGATAGAGGGCTGATTGTCCGGAAGAATGTAGGCTGTGATTCTATGCATAGGAAGTGTAGCACATAGCTGTTCTATGGCTGCACGAACTGCTTCGGTGGCATAGCCCATGTTCCCATAACGGCTGTCTAATTTGTAGCCAATGGTACAGGAATAAAAGGGGGCTGATTGAAGCTGTCCAAAGGAAACGCAACCGATAATTTCTTTGGGCTTCTTCTTTAGAAAAATGTAGTAGCGGATGAAGGTGTTGTGCTTGGAAGAGTGGTACTCAGAGGCAGCTAAGTGACGCTGAAACTCTTCTGTATAGAAATTATCCGGCTTCTCCGGCTCGCTGGCATCAAAGATGGCTTGATTATACTGGAGAAAACGCAGAATCTGGTGATGATGTCTGGCAGATAGCAGGCGTAATGTTAAACGTGGGGTGTCAAATCTGGTAATCATAGAAAGGTTACGACTCCTTTGTAAATACATTTTAATATGAAAAAAGTATAACATAAATCAAAAGAAAAGGAAAGTGAAGCAGCATGACAAGAGAAGAGAAATATATGCGGGAGGCAATCCGGCAGGCAAAGAAAGCATGGAAAATCGGAGAGGTTCCCATTGGGTGTG
>CAZLTS010000087.1:0-5303 GCA_964562495.1 uncultured Lachnospiraceae bacterium
GGATATTCACAAGAAAATGGTTCTTCGTCGTGATGGAGCATTATATGAAGTCAGTCCATGGGCGTTGTCCTGGGATGATGAGAACTATTACCTCATTGCCTTTGACAGCAGAGCAGATAAAATCAAACATTTCCGGGTAGATAAGATGCTGCATATCCAGATAAAAGACGAAAAGCGAGAAGGAAAGGAACAATTCAAGAAATTTGATATGGCACTATACGCCAAGAAGACATTCGGTATGTTCGGTGGCGAGGAACAAACGGTGAAGCTGCTGTGTGATAACAGTTTGGCAGGCGTCATGATAGACCGATTTGGGAAAAATGTAATAATTCACCCAGTTGATGCACAACACTTCACAGTAAATGTTAAGGTTGCTGTAAGCAGGCAGTTCCTTGGCTGGGTATTCGCATTGGGAGAAGGCGTGAAGATAATAGAACCGGAAAATGTTATCCAGCAGATGCGGGAAGAAGTAGAACGACTAAATCGCCAGTATCCGTAATACAAATAAATATAGAAATAAAGCCAGGGCTGTTGCACAAATGCGTGTGGCAGCCCTATTTACGTTAGCCTTTTTTCAACCCAAGCAGACAATTTCACAACAGAACACTTTTTGAACAGAGGTGCACGATTTCGGAACGGGGGGGTACAGAACAAGAACAAAAGAACCCTATAATGAAGGAAATGTTGAGGAAAGAAAAAACTACAATGCATTCAAAATAAAGGAAATGGAGGTTAAGAAAAATGGGCGATAAGGTTCAACGAAAAATTGTGCAGTTTCTACATGATGAAAAGCACAAAAAGAAATTAGCAAAAATAGTTGGCTTATTAGTAGTTGCTGTTGTAATCTGCACAACATATGCGTTGATATTGCCGGCGGTTACCGCGACAGATGAAACGTATTGTGGTGTAGAAGATCATGAGCATACCCTCAGTTGCTATTCCAATCCTGACGCAGATACAGAGACGCAGGAGGATTGGGAGAAAACATTGCCTGCAGCAGATGAGCTTACAGGTCAGTGGACGCAGGATGTAGTATCCATAGCAAAAAGCCAGATTGGATATGCAGAGAGCACTGACAACTACACAGTAGAAAATGAAACAGATATTTACGGATATACCAGATATGGTCAGTGGTATGGCACACCATACGAGAAAGAATGGTCCACAGTATTTGCTCTGTTCTGTCTAAACTATGCAGGCGTATCCGACCAGGTGATTCCGTATAGTGCTGATTGCACAGAATGGGCAGATGCATTAGATGCCAAGAATCTGTTGACAACCTCTGGAGAATATGAACCCCAGGCTGGAGATATCATTCTATTTGACACTGACGATGATGCGAAAGCAGACCATGCAGGTATTGTTGCAGGAATCAATGATGATAACAATCTGGTTGTCATTGAAGGTAACTCCAATGATAAGGTAGAGCAGAACGAATACAAAACAGATAATGCAACCATATACGGTTATGTGAAGCTTCCGGAACAGAAAGTTGAAGATGCAGAGACAGAGAATACAACCGGTGAGGAAGCAACAGAAGAGACAGAAAATACAACCGGCGAGACAGTAACAGATGAGACAGAAAGTACAACCGGCGAAGCAGAAACAAATGAGATAGAAAGCACAACTGGCGAGGCAGCAACAGATGAGGCAGAAAGCGAAACCAGAGAGGCAGAAACGGATAAGACGGGAACAGAAGCTACGGCGGTAATTCCTGAGGTACCGGAGGTAAGCACTGGAACAACGGCAACAAAAAAATCCAGAGCGAAAGCTGCAGCAAAGGCAGCCTCCACAACAACCAGTACCACCACAGTTAATGTAAATAAGGTGTGGAATGATTCAGCAACCCATACCTCCGATAGTGTAACAGTTATCCTATATAAGGATGGCGAGGAGTATGACACACATGTTTTAAATAGGTCCAATAGCTGGAAATACAGCTGGACGAATCTGCCAGATGATGGAACATATACAGTAGCCGAGGATTTATCCGGTGCGTCTGTAAAGAAATATACCCCAACAGTGACAGGAGGAAAGAGTGCAGATAGTTCTGTTAAATGGGAAATGGCAGATTCTATAGAGGACGGTGAAACCTATGCCATAGGATATTATGACAGCAGCTCAAACTTGAAGCTCCTTACAGCAGCAGGAGCAGGCAGTTATTTAAGTACTGCATCCAATAGCGAAAGCTATGATTCAGGTACATATTATCTGCAATCCACTGTAGGGAATGGTTCGCAGTGGATTGCAACAAAATCAGCCAGTGATGCAATGACACTGAAAAATGTAAACAATGGAGTTACCCAGTATATGTATCTTGGATATAGTGCTGGTACTCGTTTTTACTCCACATCCTCTACTGGAGGCTCTGCTTACAACACAGTGTACTTCGATAAATACTATAGCTCAACCTACGGCGGATATTACTTTGGTCTATCTATTTATGATGGCGGTTACTATTACTTTTATGGAAGCACCAGTACACATGCCAGTCAATCCAATGCTACTGGTTGCTGGTTCTTTAAGAAGGTTTATGTATCACCTACCTATGATTACACTATAACCAATACACCTACCATAGAGGTTGGTGACAGTGTTACATCGGTAAAGGTAAAGAAGAGCTGGGCAGATGGAAATAATCAGGAGGTTGTAGTTCATCTGCTAGATGAAGAAGGCAACAGACTGGACACAGAGTACGGCGTGAAGAAGCTTAACTCCAGCAATGGCTTCCAGGCTAAATGGGATGATTTACCAGAAGCAGTATATACAGTTGAAGAGGATGCAATAGACGGATATACAGCAACCACAAGCTGTACGCGAAGCGCTAATACCATATATGCAAGAATTAATTTCTCTGACTTTGATGGAGTTGGAACCTACTTAATAGGTAGTAAATCTGGTAGCAGCTATAAGCTGTGGAATATGGGAAGTACCGGAACTCAGATAACTACAGTTAGTACATCGGGTGCATCCAGCAGCATAACCCTAGGCGGTCAGACCTATACAGATTACATAAAAGCAGCGAATGTAAATGAAAATGAAAAACTGGTTTTTTCACCTTCAACACAATATTCAGGTTATTATTTTGTACGTGATGCCATTACAAAATCAAAGAGGCTGTATGGTGGAAAAAGTACTAATACATATGTTTCGTCATCAACCTCTAATGATCTGATTAGATTTGTTAGTAGCAGGTACATACAAACTTGGTATTCGGATGGATACGTATATGATTACAGAACTTATTTGGCTACCAGTTCAAGTTCATCCTCCGCTACGCAATATTATCTGTTTAAGGAGATAACAGATACCACCTACGACTATACCATTACCAATAGTAAGACGAAGGTAAGTGATATTGCCAGCTATGAAGAGTATGAGAAGACCATAGATGCCTTAAGAAGTGGAACGGGAAGCACCAACACAGATACGACCCTGGCATCCGATACAGACCTGACAGACCTGTACAGACTATACCTGAATGTAGGACCTATGGATACCAAAAAAGGTGTTGATTTGCTGATTGTTGTAGACCAGTCCAGTAGTATGGGAGATTACAGTGCAGAATATAATCGTACAAGCATGAAGCGTGATGCCGTAGTAACCTCCATCTTAAATGGAGATGTGGATAGCAGTGGAAATGCGGTATCCACAGATGATGGACTGATTAATGAGTTCTTAGCATTGAATAACAATAATCGTTACGCAGTAATTAAGTTCTCTGGAGATGCTTCTACCTCCAGTGGAGCAAATGATAGCGGCGTGAAGGTAGACTGGACCAGTCAATATCAGGCAGTAACGGTAACAGCTGATAAATTTACAGTACCGGGTGCCACAGAAAAAGCTTCCGGAACGAACTACGCTGCCGCTTACAAACTGGCAAATACCATGTTTAATGAATTGAAAACCAAGTATCCAAACGATACGAATGAGAAGGTAATGCTGTTCATCAGTGATGGTGTACCTACCTTCAGCTTTAGTTCCTCAGGAACAAGACTTGGAGATGGTACGACGGTCTTTAGTAATGATGCCTTTTGTGTACAGCCGACTATGGATAGCTTTGCAACTGATTTCACAGACAATCAGCCAGATGTAACCGTTCATACCGTAGGTCTTCTGTCAGAAACAGATGGCAACTGCAGTGCCGGTGTACTTCGATACATGGCAAGAGTAGGAAACGGAGATTTCATTAACGCTGCTGATGGTGATACACTTGCATCTGCCTTAGAGCAGGATATCTTAGGTGGTGGTAGATATACCGATGTGGTTGTTAAAGATGAGCTGTCTGATTATGTAGATATGTATACGACTCAGCCGGATTACAAGCTGACCATGACCACAGATGGTAAGACAGTAACCCTGTGGGAAGGCAATGCAGCCACCAGTGCAGGTGAGGGCATTATCGAGAGTGTAACCTATGACGAAAAGACAAAGACAGTAACAGCGAAGTTTTATCCATCCTACAAGCTGGAAATCAAGTCCCAATATGTGCTGTCGTTTAACGTAAAGACCACGGAGACAGCCTACAACACCGCAGCGACTAACCTTCAGGCAGGAAAGGATAAATATGGTGGAACCGTAGGTGATGAAGATACCGATTATGGAGATAACAACACCAGCTCCAAGCAGGGCGGCTTCCGTTCCAATAAGGAAGCAGTGGCAACCTACATGCAGGGTGGAAAAGAAGGTCAGGCAATTTATGACCATCCGGTAGTACAGACGGCGACCTGTAAGCTTACCATTAAGAAGGTAAGTCAGGATAATCCACTATTGCTATTAGAGGGCGCTGAATTTGACCTATACAGAGCAGCATATACAGGCGAGACCAATACGGTGACTGGTGGCTCTGGTGGTACAGTGAAGCTGCTTCCATCCGGCTCTTATGTAAAGGTAAATAGTGCAAGCATTACCACAGGTACATTAGGAACTGCCACAGTCAGCAATCTGGAACCCGGAGATTATTATTTAATAGAAACGAAGGCACCAGATGGATACACGCTACCAACAGAGGTATTGCAATTCAATCTGACTCGTACAGCCGTCACAGTAGCAACCCAGACAGGCAAGGAGTCCCTGATAGAAGGCTCATCACAGTCGGCAGTATTAACGGTAAAGAACGACTCCGGCATGGAGCTGCCACAAACAGGTGGACAGGGAACTACATGGTATATAGTATCAGGCGCATTTCTTATAATGTGTTCACTGATTATATATATAAAATTTTGCAAAGGTCAAAAGGAGGAGAAAAACTGAGAACTAAAATAAGAAACATAGTAGTAACAAGAAAATACAACAGAAAGGAC
>CAZLTS010000088.1:0-5291 GCA_964562495.1 uncultured Lachnospiraceae bacterium
AAACCAATACTAGCAAAGAATACCGGTGCAAACAGCATATATGAGCTGACATCTACCTTTCTTGCAATATACTCAGAATCCTGAATGCTACATAGAATAATGCCTGCCACGTAAGCACCTGTAATATCTGCGATGCCAAATATCTCCTCTGCAATATACGCCATAGCAAAAGCCAGCACAAAACCTAAAATGGGGATTCGTCTTGTATGAGGATACTTCTTGTCTAACAGCTTAAATATACGATAAATCAAAATGCCGAATATAACTGCGCCAATAAAGAAGGTAGCCGTATTAAAAATAACTGTGGTTGGCTTAGCAGTGGGATCCTTCATACCAACAACGAAGGTCAACACGATAATACCAATAACATCATCAATAATGGCTGCGCTCATAATCGTTGTCCCGGTTTCTGATTTTAAATATCCTAGCTCCTGTAAAGACGCTACCGTAATGCTAACAGAAGTAGCTGTTAAAATAACACCTATGAAAATGGCTGAATAAAATTCATCACTTCCTGTTGGTGCAAATCCATAGTAAATGCTATGCAGCAAATAGCCGCCCACTAAAGGTACAAACACACCGCAACACGCTATTAAAAGTGCTTTCAAACCTGTACGCATTAAATCCCGTAAGCTGGTTTGCAATCCGGCAAAGAACATAAGCAGTACCACACCTATTTCTGCCATACCACTAATTAATTCTGTCTGCTGCACCAAGCCTAAAACACTGGGTCCAATTAATAAACCTGCTATAATTTCACCAACAACCTGAGGTGCCTTTAATTTGGCAGCCAGAAGGCCGCATAATTTAGCTGAAATCAATATAATTGCTAAATCCTTAAATATCTCATATGTATCCATTATTTTTTCCTCGTAGCTTTCCTTTAATTATAAAATTTTTTCCATTCCAATTTTCTGTGGCACAAGTCCGCATGCCTTATAAAACTTCTGTGCATTGGGATTACATGCCCATACATTTAATGTTACATTATAACAACCCTGCTCCTTAGCATAAGTAAGAACATACTCATACAATCCTTTTCCCACATGCTGTCCTCGTTTTTCTTCATCCACGCACAAATCATCAATGTAAAGCGTTTTAATATCCGTCAAAATATTGTCATTAGGATACTGTTTCAATACGCAAAAAGCATAGCCCAATACCTGCTCTTTCTCATCTACACTAACAAAAATAGGACGATTGTCATCTAAAATCAATGTCTTAAGTTCTTCATCTGTATATTTTTTTACATGGCCTTTAAATAAATCCGGTCGTCCTTCATGATGCACCATAAGCACCTGACACAACAGCTTATTAATTCCATCCATATCTGATTGTTTTGCTCTTCGAATCATGATTCTTCTCCTCTCGCTTTTCACTGAACATACTTGTCTGTCTGTTTATTTTAAAATTCCGGTAAGGGTCTTCATTAGCTCCCGTACCTCCATGGGCTTCGCCAGATGTCCGTTCATGCCGCAGCGGTATGCCTCTCGTTTGTCTTCCTCGAAGGCATTCGCCGTCATAGCAAGAATGGGAATCGACGCTTTTTTAAATTCATCTAACCCTCGGATTACCCTGGTTGTTTCATAGCCATTCAGATTAGGCATCTGGATATCCATAAGAATTAAATCATAATAATTGTCTTCGGCCTTCTTTAGCATCTCGACACAAATCTGACCATCCTCTGCCCGCTCTACTTCAAATCCGGCTTCTTTTAGAATCTCAATGGCAATCTCCGCATTGAGATCATTATCCTCTGCCAGCAAAATCCGCTTTCCCACAAATAGGTCCATATTAATCTGGATACCTGGGTGGTCAACCAAATCTTGTCGACTGGCAATTCTATGGGGAATGGTTACGGTAAAGGCACTTCCTTTCCCTTTTTCACTTTTAACCGTAATGGTTCCTTCCATAAAATCTACAAGTCGCTTCACAATAGGCATGCCAAGACCAGTACCCTCAATCTTATTATCCGTACTGCTGCTTTCTCTGGAAAATTCTTCAAAAATATGGGGCATATACTCCTCTGCCATTCCAATTCCTGTATCGGAAATGGTAGTTTGGTACATAGCATAGCCTTCTCGGTCACTGGGTACTTCTTCCAAGTGCATATTTACCTTACCACCCGGTGCGGTATATTTATACGCATTAGACAAAATATTTAAAAATACCTCTCTTAGCTTAATCGGGTCGCAGAATACATAATGGTGTTCCACTTCCACCTGCCTTGTAAATTCAATTTCTTTTTGCTTCATCATATCTTGAAAAACAGAATACAAGGTATCATTAAACTGTTCGGCACTCCATGCCACCTCATCTACTTTCAATACGCCCTTTTCAATACGTGCCATCTCCAGCACGTTATTTATTATAGAAAGCAGTACTGTACTGGAATCCTGTATTTTTTTCAAATAATCTGCTCTTCTTTCCGGCTTGTCCTGATGCTTTTCCAGCAAATTGGTAAACCCGATAATCGCATTCATTGGCGTCCGAATATCATGGGACATATTAAATAAAAACGCAGTCTTTGCATTATTGGCATCCTCCGCCTGTGTCCGTGCTTCCTCTAATCTGGTCTGCTTTTGCTTAAGTTCTTCATTCAGTTGCGTAATTTCTGTGATCTTATCCTCCAACGCTGCTCTGTGTTTTCGTTCCATTTTTCCTCGATATAGGACCGTAATGCCAACAAAAACAGCAATTATCAAGGCAAGACATACAAGCACTGCTATCACAGGGTGCATAGCAATATAGTCTTCAAAGGTCAAATCTACAGCGGAAAAAGATATATACTTAGAAACAATGGCAGACTTCTCCGTATCCGACATATAGTGAATACATTTCATTAAAACACTCATAAGGGTATGATCCTGATTGGCAGAGCTGACTGCCTTAACCTGAATCTCTGAATCCGGAATCTGTGTAAAGGCAAGCTTGCCTGTTTTATCATGGTTTACTGTATATTCTGCATCATAGTTATATAAATACGCTGCGTCCACCTGGCCACTTAGCACTGCCTCCTTGGCGGCCTCTGTATCTGCGTACTCTGTTACTGTCTCAAACTCCTCACGATTTAACGTAGAATTCAAATAGGGCGTCACCTTAGAAATGGCAATACTTTTTATCTCGCTACCATCTTTTCTCTGTAAATAGGCTGTCCCGGTTTCAAGGAGTGCCGAAGAAGTAATAAGGCCCGCCTCTTCCGCCACCGCATCATCCCAATTATAGCCTACAAACAGGTCAACACCTGCTTCTTCTAAATCAGAAGCATTATCCAGTGTTTTTTCTCCATCATAATAAGTATAATTGATTCCACTTGTTTTTAGGCACGCCTCTATGTATTCTGGTAAAATTCCCGTATAGCCATCCTCCGATTGAAAGGAGAATGGAATCCAGTCGTCATCAATAGCAATTACAAGCTGCTTACCACCTGTTGAATACTGTTCTATAAAATTCTTCTCTTCCTCAGTAAAACTTAAGGAATCGTAATTATAAGCTGTATAATTATCATAATAAAGGTCACTTTTCCAGTTGCCTTCGGAACTGTTTAGCTGGGTAATGGCGTAGTTAATCTGATCTAACAGCTCCGTATCGCCCTTCCGTACAATGGCGTAAAAATATTCTGTATCAAACTCGCTTAGCACCTTCTCCCCTGCCATTTTCCTTAGGGAGCTGGTAGCAACTGCATCTATCTCTTCACTTTCTAAAGCAGCCTTCAAGGCATCTGTAGTGCTGTAATACTTCTCGACAAATTGAAAGCCGTTCTCCTTGGCAAAATTCTTTATCTTCTCATTGGAGGTGCTTCCCTCCAGAAGTCCAATTGTCATGCCGTCGTATGTAGCATAATCCCCAGCTATAAAACGGGTTTCAGATTCTCGCGTATTAATATTAATGGTATTAGTTCCAATTGGCATAGAGAAGTCATACTTTTTCAATCGTTCCTCCGTTTTATGAGCAGAGGTAGCGATATCAATTTCTCCATCTAAAAGCATCTGCTGCGTTTCTTCCCAGGACTTCTCATACCCCACATACTCATAATTTAGATTCACATACTTCTGTGTAAGCTGTAGAAAATCATACCCATATCCGCTTTTTCGTCCATTTTCATCGATTTCATGGTATCCGTCAAAGGCAAAAAAACCCACCTTTACTGTTCTGGGGAGTGATGTACTCTCCTCTGCAGCCATGGTCACTGATGTAAGTGTCGTTAACCCCACAACCAGACAAAGCATCAGACTCAGTGCAGTCATTCTTTTCTTTTTTGTCATTCCAATTACCTGTCTCTTTCTATAATAATCACGAACAGTACCTTCTCTGTTATAATAACTTCTGCGGCGAAATACGTCAAGGGGTTATCCGGCTGCTATTTACTTCTCTATACAAACTGGCTTCATAAAACCTGCTTCTGAAAATGTCAGTTCCGCAATACAGGTTTCTCTATGCCACCCTTTCCCAGTTGGATAATTTTCCACAGGCGTTGCAAATCTGTGAAATGCAATTTTATAGCAATCCTTTCCCGGTATTTTTAAAATGGAATGATGTCCTGTACCAAGGGATTCTCCTTGTTTTTCAAGAATAGGATATTGGTATTGAATCGGTCCAAACAAAGAATCCGAAGTACCGTAATTAACATGGTAATTCTCACTGCCGGTATCGTCACAAGACCATGTAAAATGATAAAGTCCTTTTCTCTTTGTCACGATAATAGATTCTCTAAAATCTGCTGCGCCTTCAAGCTGACGCAGTGTTTCCGGAATTACATGGCACATGTCTTCACTCAATTTTCCAATAGTGGGATTTCCGTTACCAAATAAAATATAAGTTTCTCCATTTTCTTCATAAATAGACGGATCAATGGTCTGCCACATGGAAATATTCGCCTGTTTTACCAGTTCCGGAGTAATGATAGGTTCCTCCTTTGCATGGAAGCCTCCATCTGGCTTGTCCGATACTGCAACGCCGATACAAGAATCCCCATTAGGGCGTTTTGCGCAAAAATAGAAATAGTATTTTCCGTCTTTTTGCGCCATACATGGTGCCCATGCGTAACCGGTTGCCCAAGGCACTTGGTTTGATGCCACATCCAATATTTTCTTAGGATTAGAAAATTTTTTCCCATCTTCTGAGGAGAATGCGTAAAATTCTGTTCCTGACCACCCATCAAATCCATCTGTTGTTGGATATAGATAATACTTTCCATTTGCTGCCACAATCAAATCCGGGTCAGCATATAAGCCCGGAATAACGGGATTGTTTGTTTTACTGTGCATTTGCGGACCTCCTAAAGTTCTTTT
>CAZLTS010000089.1:0-5269 GCA_964562495.1 uncultured Lachnospiraceae bacterium
TGTGCAAATAGCCGTTTGGTTCCGGTGGAAACCGAGTCTGCACATGGTCACAATGACCTTCTTCCAAATCCTTCTCTATAATCTGTTCAATAAAATTTTTACTTTCTACTGTCTTTTCTGTAGCTTCCACAATCCTGTTCTCCTTGCCTGTTGTGTAATTTCCAACTATCATATCAAATTTTTCTATGGATTGCAAGTAAAACAACCACTTTAGCGTAATCTCAAAACAGTCAAAGACTGTTTTGGAAAAGTATAGGAAAAGGTATTTGCTGACAATGGCATCGTACTGCTTTTGGGCACTACATTTTTCGGTGCAGCAAAGGAATTTTCTGCATTTAAGTCATAGCCACTCATGGTTTCTATTTTTGCCTGATACAGCTTTCTTGGACTGTCACTAAAATCAAGCTCCGTAAACACGTCTTCCTCCTGCAGGTTTACAACCTTCAAAATAACATCTCCTGTTGCATTTTCCTTACTTGCAGTTACATAAAGTGGTTCTATCACAATCGGGTTCACAATCACATCATGAATCCGTTTCTGATTAATATACCCTTCTATATGATTTCCATCTACAATCAGCTTCAGATGATAGGTTTCTCCCTGAATTACAGAGAATTCGCTTTGTGTCAGGCAACTGGTTCGTCCGCTTATGGTCTGGGTAATGGCTGCATCCAGATTCTGCCAGCCTCCTAACTCCCAAGCATAATACTCTCCTTCAGCCTTCTTACCAAAGGTCATGTAGAAGCCATTTTTACCGCTAATTTCACATACATCCATGGTAATAGTATAATGATTTCCTGTAATACCCAAAACATTTTTACACTCCCGCTGTCCGCTTACTGTAATATCCGGTAGCTGAAGGGTCGTACCGTCCTGATGATTGGTAACGGTAATGTTCTTATAAGAAGCAGTTCCATTTACAGAAAATACCTGTATATCTCCACTAAAATCCGCCTGTGTTGTTTTTTCATCTCCCAACTGTTCCAGACTGCGCTTTAATAGTACATCACCCTGATTGTGCATAAACAGCTTCTGCACGTAATAATTCGGCGTGCCATAGACTTCATGATTGTTAAACCAAATCATATCCGGTTTCCAGTTTACATAATCTACATTACATAAAAGCGGTGCATAGCATACAAGTCCTACTGCATGGGCATCATTTTGCAGCTGTGTCATATACGCTGCTTCTGTTAAGGCATTGTACCAAGTGTTTCCCCAGGAAGCAAATTCTCCTAGAAATACCTTAGGCTCATCCTGCTTAAAATTATCATAACGGTGTAAATTGGCTAAAAACCATTCCGGTGCCATATAGTAATGCTCATCTACCAGATCCGCATGATTCTCCTTAGCCGAATTCCAGCCACGCTCATATTCAGAACCAGCTGCAAAAGGACCGCTTGTTCCAATAATCTTAATATCCGGATACTTTTCCTTAATGGCTTTATGGAAATATGGGTAGCGTTCTGTAAACCCTTCTCCTACCTCTTCATTTCCAATGCCGATATACTCTAGTCCAAAGGGCTTAGGATGTCCAAGGGCACTTCGGATACCGCCCCACTTCGTATCAATTCCTCCATTGGCAAACTCAATTAAATCCAAAGCATCCTCTATCCATGGCTGTAATTCATCCAATGGTACCTTGCGCTGATGATGTGGATCATAAGCCGCTGGTAATACCGGCAGCGGCTTCGTGCCAATATCTTCACAGAACTGGAAATATTCATAGTAACCCAGTCCCAAGGTTTGATTATATCCCCAGTTATTTCTTCTGGCGCCACGCTCTGTTAAGGGACCAACGGTATTCTTCCAACGATACATCGAATCTCTCGCCTTGTCATCTAACTGTCCGTCATGAACCAGACAGCCACCGGGGAAACGCATAAACTTAGGTTTTAATTCCTTTAACATGGTTGCAATATCTTCCCGCAAACCATTTTGTCTGCTTAAAAAAGTACGCTGTGGAAATAAGGATACCATATCCAAATACACTGTTCCAGCCTGGGGAAATGTAAGCACCAGTCTGCCACTATAATCTGTGTCATCAGGCTTTAAAACCAGACCATACTGCTTCCATTGATTTCCTGCCACATGACAGGTTTTCGTATCATAAATTACCGTTCCCTCTATATCCGTTAAAGCCACTGTAAAAGAAAAGGGCGCTGTACCTTCTGTTTTTGCATAACAACTAAAATAGTAGCGTTCTCCTGCTTTTACAGGGATTCCACTTCCAAAGCCTTCATTTATCAGTGCTGCACCAGTCAGGTTATTCTTAACTGTTACCTGCAGATTATGCGGATTCTTCTCTGACAAAGGCTGCTCTGTAATAACGCAAAACTTTGCACCTTCCTCTCCCTTTATCTGCCATGCCGTCATAGCATGATAAGAAGCATTGTCAACGGGAGCAAATTCAAAGGAACGATTTCTTACAAGTTCCCCATAAAGTCCTCCGTCTGCTGCATGATTTAAATCCTCAAAGAATATGCCAAACAGATCTCCCAAATCTGTTAACTCGTTCTGTGTCTTAATTACAATTTTTCCCATGCTACTTACCTTTCTGATTTACAATTAATTTAACAATCTGATTTACAAGCAGACTGCCTATAGCCAATCCATAGATAGCTGCCACATAAATTACCTTCATACCATAGACTCCAAAGACCTCCCGGATTCCCGGCACAAATAATACAATACTTAGCAATAAAACGCCCACTACAAAGGAGCCAATTAAATACTTATTATTCCACAGTGTCTTAGAAGCCAGCACAGGGCTGTTTGATTTACAGTTGAACCCATGAAACAGTCTGGCAAGACACAGGGTAGCAAATGCAAACGTCTGGTGTGCGCCATCAATGCCGGATTTCAGTCCAATCCAATACGCTGCAAAGGTTGCCACACTAATGACAAAGCCTTCCTTCAGAATCCGAAGCATAAAGGATTTCGTAAGAATGGAAGCCTTAGCATCTCTTGGTTTCTCCTGCATTACCGACTTCTTATGAGGTTCTAACCCCAGTGATATAGCCGGCAGACTATCCGTTAACAGGTTAATAAACAACAAATGAATGGGTAAAAACGGAACTGGAAGATTAAGCAAAGATGCATATAGTACCATGAAAATGCCTGCCATATTACCAGATAGTAAAAACTGAATGGCACGTCTAATGTTGGCATAAATATTCCGTCCATTTTCCACAGCCTTTACTATGGTTGCAAAATTATCATCTGCCAGAACCATCGCAGCTGCATCCTTAGATACCTCCGTTCCTGTAATGCCCATAGCCACACCTACATCTGCCTGTTTTAAAGCAGGTGCATCATTGACACCATCTCCCGTCATAGCAACAATCTTATCCTTCGCCTGCCATGCCCGTACAATACGAATCTTATGCTCCGGTGTTACTCTGGCGTAAACAGAAATATCCTCTACATGCTGTTGCAATTCTTCATCACTCCAGCCATCAATAACAGCACCATCTACAGCCTGCTGACCATCTTCCAATATGCCGATTTTTCGTGCAATGGCTGATGCAGTCACCCGGTGATCGCCGGTAATCATAATGGGGCGGATTCCAGCACTTTTACATGCGGCTACTGCTGCCGTAGATTCCTCTCGCGGAGGATCCATCATAGCAATCAATCCTACAAATTCCAGATTATCCTCTGTAATGTTTTCTGATGCACTCTGTAATGTTTTACAAGCGACTGCCAGTACCCGCAGCCCATTTTGGGACAACTGCTCATTCATGGCAAGGAGTTCTTTTAAAGCCTCCCCCTCTAGATTCATACGCTCCTTTAACACATCTACAGCGCCCTTTGTAATCTGCAGCACCTGACCCGCATAATCATGAACAGTAGTCATTAACTTACGGTCTGAATCAAAGGGAATCTCCTCTAGTCGTTCATAGGTCTGTCGAAGTGCATCTGGCTCCATGCCATACTGCCTGCCCACCTCTAACAATGCAATTTCCGTTGGATCTCCCACATATCCATCTGGTGTCTGGGTTGCGTCACTGCACAAGATACTATAAGCAACCAGCTTTTCCTCCTTTTCACCAAAGGGGTTGCCGGCATTTGAAAAATCATTTTCCCAAAGGGTATGCCCTGTATACAGATTACACACCTTCATTTTATTCTGGGTCAACGTGCCTGTTTTATCGGAACAGATTACGGATACACTGCCTAAGGCTTCTACTGCCTGCAGCTTTCGTATAATCGCCTGCTCCTTCACCATCTTCTGGGTTCCAAAGGATAGCACAATGGTAACAATAGAGCTTAAAGCCTCCGGTATAGCTGCCACTGCCAACGCAACAGCGAACATAAAGGAATCTATAACGGCTTGTCCCCGCAGAACACTTAACACAAATATAACAACACAAATGGCTAAAATCAAAATAGAAAGCTTCGTACCAAACTCATCCATACTTCTTTGTAATGGTGTTTTCTGCTCCTTGGCGCTCTTTAGCATGGTGGCAATCTTGCCCACCTCTGTGTTCATGCCTGTTGCAGTTACCAGGAAGCTGCCATGTCCGTAAGTCACAAAGCTTCCGGAATGTACCATATTTGATTGGTCTGCTAATGGCGTATCCTCAGGCAAAATACTGTCTGCTTTTTCCACGCTTAAGCTTTCTCCGGTTAAAGCACTTTCATTTACCTGCAAACTGGCACTGTCAAATACGCGCCCATCTGCACAAATAGAATCTCCTGCTTCTAACAGCACTACATCACCAACCACAACATCTTTGGCCGGTATGACACAGATCGTTCCACTACGCAATACCTTCGCACTGGGTGCAGCCAAATCCTTTAATGCCTGTAAAGAGCTTTCTGCTTTACGCTGCTGCACAGTTCCTAGAATTGCATTCATGATAACAACTGCTGTAATAACAATAAAGCTTTCCCAGTCCCCAAGCAGTGCTGAGATTAAGGCAGCAATCAACAAAATAATAATCAATACATCTTTAAACTGCTCTAAAAACATACGGATAACGGACTTGGATTTCTCTGCTTCCAGCTCATTTTTTCCGTAGGCTTCCTGATTTTTCACTACCTGCTCACTGCTTAAGCCGTCCCTTGTGGTATGAAAAGCCTCTATAATCTGTTCCACCGATTTGCCATGTACGTGTTCCATTGGGTACCCCCTTTACCGTTGTTTAACAACCTACATACTTAAGATTCTGTCTACATAACAGTCAGTAATCGTAGTATAACCTTCTGCTTCCAACTGTTCCTTCTGGAACTTTTTATTCTTTTTCATATTAGAAATCAATAC
>CAZLTS010000090.1:0-5165 GCA_964562495.1 uncultured Lachnospiraceae bacterium
TGCCGATGGCTCCAATGTCCCGTCACTGTCCAGATTGGTAATGTATTTTCCTTCCGTCACTTCCTCCTGCTCCTCCTGGGGCAGTTCACTAATATCAATATCCGTTTCAATATACAGGCTTACCTGGTCTGCCAGATATACCATCAGTTTTCCTGCAACAGACTTAATATAGTAGGTATATTCTGCGTCCTCCGTAGAACGATAGGTCTTACGAATCACAACGTGATTGCTGGCAAAGCTAATTAATTTATAGCTTACCATTTTCTGCTCCTCTTGGGACTGTTCATTGGTATACTGCTCAATATAAGCAACCAGTTCATCTCTGGTCATACCAATCATTTCAAGAGGTACTGTATATTCCATTTCCTTGGTATAATTATTTGTCAGATTATAGGATTCCAGTGTAAAGGTTGCATCTGCAGTAATAACCACGGAACCACTTTCATTTACCACTCGGGACTGGGTGGAAGCACTGCTTTCATCTTCGCTGTTTGCAACAGTTTCCACATCACTTTTCATATTCTTTAAAGCATAACAGTAGCTTGCATAGTATACTGTGGTAAAAAACAATGCCAATGAAAAAAAACAGATTACATACATAGATTTTTTCAATATACAAACCTCCATTCCGTAGACGCTTGTCGTCTTTGTCAGCAGGCAATCCCTAATTGCGGCCTGCACGTCTATGTAAAGTATCTGCTTTTTTTCAATGTTTAAACCTGCAATTTCTTATAGTAAATGCACTTTTTTCGCCATCCGTACCAGCATGCCTCCCTTAGGCATATTGGCAAGTGTTTCTTCTGTTACAATCTTTAGTTTAATAATCAATACCGCATATGCCGCAACACCAACGATTACGCTAAACAAGGTAACAATGGTGTTATGGGCAAAGAAACTCATAATGCCATGGTAACAAATAAATACAACGACGCCCATGCCAAAGGCTGCAAGAAATGGGCGTACCAGAATCTGCATATAATCAAGCTTATATCCGGTATATCGATAAATATCCCGCTGATTTAAAATACATACAATCAGCGCAAAGATACAATCACATACAATTACACCATAGATATTCAATCGGAATACAACCAGTACAATGGGCAGCAACACTAAATGAATCACAAGGGAAATACCTGCATTCTTAATGGGTGCTTTCATATGATCCACCCCTTGTAAAATAGAATTCGTAATGGTGGACATAGAATACGTGCCGATGGTTAATACACTAAATAGCATTAATTTTGATGCAATATCATGACCCTCCAGACTAGGGAAAATCATAGTAAGCACCGGTTCCCCTAATACGGTTAAACCTATGGCTGAAGGGAATGCAATTAACATGGTAAACTGTAGTGCTGCCTGAATCTTTCCCCGAACACCGTCCATATCATTTCTCGTTAAAGACGAAATTAAGGTAGGGACAACAGAGGAAGACATGGCTGAGGCAACCGCAATCGGCACATTGGATAATAGCTTATACTGACTTGTATAAGCTCCCCACATAACTTCCTTGTCCGCTGAGGATACCCCTAACAGATTCATAATATTTCCAAAGATACCACTGTCAATCATGTTGCTGAAATTATAAATCGTAGTGCTGATTAATACCGGAATAATAGTAATCACCAACAGTCGTATCACTTCTTTATAATCCAAAACTGTGCTGTGGTGATCTTTCAGCACCCGCTTCTGGAAGCTCTTTCTGTAAATGCAAAATACAAAAACCAAAAACGCTAATGCAACAACTGTACCCATAAAGGTACCACAGGTTCCGCCGGCAGCACCGTAGGCATAGGCACTGTCACTATCAATGGCTTGCCCCATTTTAAACAGCCATCTGGCTGCTATAATACTGACAATGGCATTGGCCACCTGTTCTAACACCTGAGAAATGGCTGTAGGCACCATAGTACCAAGTCCTTGAAAATATCCACGCAATACGCCAACAATAGACATAACTACTAAAGTGGGTGCCAGTACACGAATCGCCATGGCGGTCTGTGGAAATCCTAGAAGTCTGCCAAAGAAATTGGCTCCTACAAAAGCAATGGCTCCTACAATCAAACCAATGGTACCGGAGAAAAGAATGGCACCGGTAAAAATACGCTTGGTATTTCGTACCTCTCCCACACCCATACGTGCAGAAACCAGTTTAGAAACTGCCAGCGGCATGCTCATGGAAGAAAGAAGCAATAAGATATTATATACATCAAAAGCTGCTCCATAAATTGCACCACCACGAGTTCCTAAAATGTTCGTTACCGGAATCCGATAAACCAATCCGATAATACGAACAATAATTCCTGAGACAGCCAAAATACTGCCTTGTGTAATAAAGCTGTTTTTATTGTTACTCATATAATTCCTTTCAAAAATGCAGTCTATTCAATCACCACACCGTTTTCCTGTTCCGGTGGGAATACGCAAATCCATGTCTTACCTGCATTTAATGTTAGTGTTTCTCCATTTTCCAGTTTATAAATGGTTTTCTCTGTTTCGGAGGCCTTACTCCATGTAATC
This sequence comes from uncultured Lachnospiraceae bacterium, assembly GCA_964562495.1. Taxonomy (GTDB): domain Bacteria; phylum Bacillota; class Clostridia; order Lachnospirales; family Lachnospiraceae; genus CANQSA01. The sequence continues at coordinate 2,524 of CAZLTS010000090.1, forward strand.
TTAACGGCCTTACCCTGGGAGATATAATAACCTGTTCCTTCCCCAATATAATCCATATCCAACGTCTTGCCATCTCCATATAAGGTAAAGGACGCATACTGAATGATAATATTGGTGCAGGTCAGTTGTTTTCCTGTAGCTCCGTCAATATGCTTATCACCATATTGATATCGATAATATAACTTCTTCTTTTTATTATAGGTAAAGTAAGGTGTATTGGTTATATAATTTACAGACACCTTATTTGCCGTTATACTATTATTCATAGCAACAGCTTCATCTGTATCAGCAAAGGAAAAGTGTGCTTCCTCTTTGCTGTCAATTTTCGTGGAATATCCCTTTGCCTTAATGGCACTTAACAATTTCTCACTATTTGAAAATACGTTATGGGGCGATACCCGGTCTGTGGTACGGTAAAACGCCAGATTTCCATTATCATCGTTGGGATTAATAACGTCGATCTTACCACTTTTTAAGAAATCTAATGCATATCCAGACTGTCCGTAATGACAATAGATGGCATTATACTCTGAAGCCCAGTGTGCATAATATTCCCGACAACTGCGAATGGAACCGAAGGTGTCAATATTTCTATAATCATCAAAGACACCCATTAATCTCGTAATATTGCCTTCTACATAGGCCTCATAAATAATAGATGCCTGACTGATTCCATACTGCGGAACTGCATCAATAATATTATTAAACATGACTGCAACCGGTCTTGCCTTAGATACCGTTTTCGTACATGCAAGTCCTGTTAGACGGCTGTAATATACCTTTGCTGCCTTCGTTTCCGGCTCTGTTTCCGGTTCCGTTTCTGCTTCTGTAGTTGTTTCTTCTACCGTCGTTGTTTCCTCAACCACATTATCCTTAGAATGATTGGCAACAACTGCGATTACAATACAAGCAATGGCAAGCATAAGCACCACTCCCAGGACTATTACCAGCACTTTTTTCTTCTTTGTGAAATTATGAAACATCTTCTAATCTCCCTTTCTTTTATCGTGTGATATTAAGCCCGTCCATAACCTCCCGCTGCTTCTGCTCCATAATAAGACGTTCCTCATCTTCCATATGATCATAACCAAATAGATGCAGCATGCTGTGGGCTGTTAGGAAAGCCAGCTCTCGTTTATTAGAATGTCCATATTCTCTTGCTTGTTCTGCCACCTTATCCAGTGATAGCATAATATCCCCTAACAGCAGTTCTCCTGTTTCGGGATGAAATGCCATAACATCCTCCTCAAGATGTGTAAAATCAGCCGGAGCCGGATACTCCACAGACGGAAAGGATAATACATCTGTTGCTCTGGCAATATTGCGATATTCCTGATTCACAGCTGCAATCGTCTCATTATCTGTAAAGGTTACATTTACATCACACTCATAAGGACATTCTACATAATCAATGACATAGGAAATCACTTCCTTACAAATCTGTTCTAAATCGATTCCTAAATCTAAATCATATTCATGTTCAAAGGTTACTGTCATCGTTCCCCTCCACTTGTTAATTTCTTTACCTTGGGATTAGCAGGATTCTGCTTTCGCTGATTCTGCTTGGCTTCATATTCCTCATAGGCCTGTACAATCTTCTGAACCAACGGATGCCTTACTACGTCCTGATTGGTTAGCGTCACAAATGCCAAATCGTCAATATTTTTTAATACTCTGGAGGCTACCTCCAATCCAGATACCGCATCTCTGGGCAAATCCTTCTGAGTCAAGTCTCCAGTTATAATAACCTTAGAGCCGAAACCAATTCTGGTAAGAAACATCTTCATCTGTGCCGGCGTGGTATTCTGAGCTTCATCTAATATAATAAATGCATTATCTAAGGTTCGGCCTCTCATATAAGCCAGCGGCGCGACTTCTATCAATCCTTTTTCCGAATTACTTACGAAGCTGTCTGCACCCATAATTTCATACAAGGCATCATAAAGTGGCCGCAAATACGGGTCTACCTTACTTTGCAAATCTCCAGGCAAAAATCCCAGATTCTCTCCTGCCTCAATGGCCGGACGTGTCATAATAATCCGGTTTACTTCGTTATTCTTAAATGCCTGAATAGCCATCGCCATAGCCAGATAAGTCTTACCGGTTCCTGCAGGGCCAATTCCAAAAACAATCATTTTCTTTCGAATCATATCAATATAATGCTTCTGTCCCATAGTCTTTGGCTTAATGGCTTTTCCCTGAATCGTTCTGGCAATGATATCCTCGTCCAGTGCAAGCATATCCTCTGTTCCATGCTCCATAGCCAGAGACAAGGCATAGTCTACATTCTGTTCTGTAATGGTGTTTCCCCGGGCAGCCAGCTTAGCCAGAGTATGGATTACTTCTGCTGCTCTACCTACATTTACCTCGCCACCAATAATTTTAAGACCGTTATCCCGATTAATCAGGGATACATGTAACGTTCGTTCTATCTTCTTTAAATGACAGTCAAACTGTCCAAATATATTACTTATATCGGAAGCCGGAAGCTCTGTAATGGTTTCCAGTTTACTCATAGTCGCTCTCATTCCTTTCTGTTTGCAGCTTAAACATTTCCTCTTCACTTAAGGGCTCCACCTTAATAATGGATTCATTTACAATGGCATATCCTTCTATATGACACTTTGCCCCAATCATACTTA
>CAZLTS010000091.1:0-5153 GCA_964562495.1 uncultured Lachnospiraceae bacterium
GTAACGAAGCCTTTTTTAACGAAGATGGCAAAGGGTGTTCATATTCGTGCTTCGCGTAATGGAACAGTTATCTTAGATGCAGTCACTAGACCTTGTAAGGTGTGGACAGAGAAAGAAAATGACAAAACCTTTCACATTATATTAACTCAGGGACTGAATCGGCAGATTCGGCGTATGTGTGATGCTTTAGGATATCAGGTTATAAAGCTTAAGCGGGTGCGTATTGTAAATATTAAGCTGGGCACACTACCAGAAGGAAAGTGGCAGGAGGTTCCAGCGGCGCAGATTAAAGAATTAGAACAGCAGGTAAATAAGGGAGGCAGATGATGACGAAAAAAGAAGAGATGCAGCAGCTGGTAACGAAGCTAAATGCTGCTGCCAAGGCCTATTATCAAGATGGGGCTGAGATTATGACCAACTTTGAATATGACAAGCTGTATGATGCGTTAGAACAGTTAGAGCAGGAAACAGGTGTGGTGCTTGCTAACAGTCCCACTGTGCGAGTTGGTTATGAGGTCTTATCCCAGCTTCCAAAGGAGCAGCATCCCAGTCCGATGTTATCTTTGGACAAGACAAAGGACAGAGAGCAGCTTGCAGAATTCTTAGGTAATCAGCCGGGGCTGCTTTCCTGGAAATTAGATGGACTGACCGTTGTATTAACCTATGATAATGGAGAGTTGGTTAAGGCAGTAACCAGAGGGAATGGCTTGATTGGAGAAGTAATTACAAACAATGCCAAAACCTTTGTGAATCTGCCACTGCACATTCAGTATACCGGACATCTTGTGCTGCGTGGAGAGGCTGTGATTGCTTATTCTGATTTTATAAAAATTAATGACAGCATACAGGATGCAGAAGGAAAATATAAGAATCCAAGAAATTTGTGCGCAGGTACGGTACGCCAGTTAAATAACGAAATCACAGCCAAGCGTAAGGTGCGTTTTTATGCCTTTGCATTAATTGAGGCAGAGGGTGTGGATTTTGGAAATTCCATTGACTGGCAGTTTCAGTGGTTGAGTGAGCAGGGCTTTGACGTAGTAGAACATTGTCTTGTATCCAGCCAGAATGTAGTGGATGCAGTGGCATATTTTGAACAGGCCATTGGCACCTTCGATATTCCTTCTGATGGACTGGTACTGGTATATGATGATATTGCATATGGCAATTCTTTAGGTCAGACGGCCAAGTTTCCCAGAAATGGTATTGCCTTTAAATGGAAGGACGAAACCGCACAGACAGTGCTGCGGGATATAGAGTGGAGTCCTAGCCGTACAGGTTTGATTAACCCGGTGGCTGTTTTTGACCCGGTAGAATTAGAAGGCACTACGGTTAGTCGTGCCAGCGTACACAATGTTAGTATTGTGGAAGCGTTGCAGCTAGGCGTGGGAGATGAAATTTTAGTTTATAAGGCGAATATGATTATTCCACAGATTGGAGAGAATCTTACCAGAAGCAGTAATCTTATGATACCAGCCCATTGTCCTGCCTGTGGTGGTGACACACAGATTGCAGATGAAAATGGCACGAAAACACTGATTTGTACCAATCCGGAATGTAGTGCCAAGCATGTAAAGTCGTTTACCCTGCTTGTAAGCAGAGATGCCTTAAATATCGATGGTCTATCTGAAGAAACCTTAAGAAAATTCATTGCGCATGGATTCTTAAAGGAACGGAAGGACATATTTGAATTAGATACCCATAGAGAAGAAATCGTTGCTATGGAGGGCTTGGGAGAGAAGTCCTACGAGAAGCTTGCGGCTTCTATTGCTAAGGCACGACATACAGAACTTTATCGTGTGGTATATGGCATGGGCATTCCTAATGTGGGGCTTTCTAATGCCAAGCTGATTTGTAAAGCACTAAATCAGGAGCCTAAGGCAGTGATGTCGGTAACTGCAGAGGAACTAACAACTATGGATGGCATCGGAGATGTCATTGCGAATCAGTATGTAGCATTTTTTGAGAATCCCAATAATAGATTACAGTATGAGAAGCTGTTAGAGAAGCTGGAATTAGAAGCACCTACAGAGGATGGGAAGGAGCAGGTACTGGCAGGTAAGGTGTTTGTAATTACAGGTAGTGTGGAACAGTTTGCCAACCGCAGTGCTATGAAGGAATTTATTGAAGGCTTAGGTGGTAAGGTTACCGGCAGTGTTACCGGAAAGACAAATTATTTGATTAACAATGATGCCACCTCTAATTCTACAAAGAATAAAAAGGCGAAAGAACTAGGCGTGGAAATCCTTACAGAAGCACAGTTTATGGAAATGGTGCAGTAGCAAAGTTGCGTTTTTACTAAAATCGTGTTACTATATAACATAAATTATCAATGATTTTTGAAAAATTGGAAAAGATAGGAAGGTGGAAGGTATGCCTGTTAAAGTGCAAGGTGATTTACCGGCTAAGGCCGTAATTGAGAAAGAGAATATATTTATTATGGATGAGAACCGGGCGATTAAACAGGATATTCGTCCATTGCAAATAGCCATATTAAATCTAATGCCCCTGAAGGAGGACACGGAGATTCAACTGCTGCGTGCATTATCCAATACACCCCTGCAGGTGGAAATTACGTTTTTGTACGTGGAAAGCCACGTGTCTAAGAATACGCCAATCAGTCATTTGAATAAGTTTTATTCTGTTTTTTCAGACATTAAGCATCGTAATTTTGATGGTTTAATCATTACCGGTGCCCCGGTAGAACAGATGGAGTTTGAACAGGTGAATTACTGGGATGAATTAGTGGAGATTATGGACTGGTCTAAGGAACACGTTACCAGTACATTTCATATATGTTGGGGTGCCCAGGCAGGTCTGTATCATCACTACGGTATTCATAAGGTGCCTTTGGATAAGAAAATGTTTGGTATCTTCCAGCATGAAGTGCTGTTTCGTAAGGTACCGCTGGTGCGAGGCTTTGATGACGTATTTCTGGCGCCTCATTCCCGGCATACCGGTATTGATGAGGCAGCAGTAGCAGCCAATGATAAGCTGCAAGTGTTGGCTCGTTCTGAGACAGCCGGCACGTATATTGTGATTGCTGATGAAGGAAAGCAGATTTTTGTAACCGGACATTCTGAATATGACAGACTGACTTTGGATAAGGAGTATCATCGGGATTTGGCTAAGGGATTGCCAATTGAAGTGCCCTATAACTATTATAAAGATGATAATCCAGAGAATAAGCCGCTGCTTACATGGCGCAGCAATTCCAACTGTTTATATAGCAACTGGCTGAATTATTATGTATATCAGAGTACACCTTATGAATTAAAATAAGGGAGTAGTGTAATACCATAGATTGCAGCCAGAATACCACAGCTAATTCCATTGATAATTAGCGTAGAGAAGGGCAGCACTGCCAGAATCCAATGCTCTATAAAAAATGTAACGCCAATGGCAATGAAAATCGTATAAATCGGACGGATTATCATCTGGGAAACAGAGATGGTCAGTCCGATTTCTTTTTTACAGCAAAGATACAGGCAGATTGCCTCCAGGATACTGCTAAGAAGCATACCCCACAGATAAGCCAGAATACCAAACTTGGGAATTCCAAAGAAAATGAAGGCAATCTTAATGGCTGTGGCAGCCATACTGATTACAAAGGTTATCTTTGTTTTACCAAGACCGTGAAGCACACTGGCGAGTGTGTTGCTTATATATAAAAATGGGCAAAGCCAGGATAAGACAATCATAAAGTAGCCGGCACTTTCACTATGAAACAGCAGGGAACCGAATATATGTCCGTAGGTTGTAAATAGTCCAGTACACAAAATTCCGGTTAATAAGCTAAAGCGCAAGGTTTTCTCTACAGTATGTACAATGGAGCCTTTTTTATTTCCGGCTTCGGCAACGGTAGGCATAAGGACAGAGGAAATAGCCTGAATAATAGACTGGGGAAATAAAATAAATGGCAGTGCCATGCCGGTTAATATGCCGAAGATGGAAAAGGCATCAGAAGAGTCCATGCCGTAAACACACAGCATGGCAGGAATCAGGGATGCCTCCAGACTTTGTAACAGTGTAAGAATCACTCTGTTTAAGGACAGGGGCAGTGCCATTTTTGTAAGTTCTTTTCCAGCTGCTCCAATGGTCAGGCAATCGCCGCCCTTTTTTCGTACAGATGTAGCTCTGTGCTTCTCAAATAGTAGTGCAGTCACAGTTACCAATACAGAGACAAGCTCGCCTAGTAAGGAGCCAATCATGGCATATACAGGGGTAAGCAGCATATGCTTATTTTCTATGATTAACCAGATGCAGTAGACAGCCACGATTTTGGCAACCTGCTCTATGAATTGGGTGAAGGCAGGCAGCGTGGTTTTCTTTTGCCCCAGATAATAACCATTGGCACAGCCATGAAAGGACGCCAGAGGAATGGAGAAGGCAAGACAGCGTATTAAGTTGGCACAATGAGACTGGTGTAGAATCATTGTAGAAATAAAGGATGCATTTACATATATTAGTATGGAAACTGGAATGCTTATTAGGAAAGACAACAACAGACCTGCCAGTAAATACCGCCGTTTGCAGGAGGGGTGGCTGGCGACGAATTTGGAAATCGCAGTGGAGATGCCGCCACAGCATAATGCATAACAAAATCCGGCTACGGTAAAGGATAATTGATAGATACCAAGACCCTCTTCACCCATAGTACGGGATAGAAATACACGATAAAAAAATCCCAACAGGCGGGTAAGCATACCACCTGCTGCCAGAACAAATGCACCTGTCGCTAAAGCACTGTGTTTTCTCATATTCATTCCTTTATAGAAGCAAACTATAATTGAATATATGAAATATATATAATGATTATGACAAAATACTAGTAAACTGCTAGGAAATCATATTGACAAAAAGCTGGTGAAGTAGTATAAATATTTAGTGTAAAGGAGATGACGAAATGGAACGATTAGTATATATGTATAATGCAGCAACAACAAAAGTCAGAAAAGAAGTTGTAAATGCAATGCTGCCCTATTTTGAAACCTATTATGGTAATCCCTCAAGCGTATATGAGTTTGCGGGAAAGAGTAAAAGCGCTGTAGATGAAGCAAGAGATACCATTGCAAACATACTTGGTGCGCAGAGTAAGGAAATTTATTTTACAGGTGGCGGTTCTGAGTCTGATAACTGGGCTTTGAAGGCTGTTG
>CAZLTS010000092.1:0-5150 GCA_964562495.1 uncultured Lachnospiraceae bacterium
CCATGCTGTAAGGATACTTACTACGACTTGTACAGGCGGTTCTTTTGGCTGTTGTTCAAAGTTATCCGTCATAAATTCTTCCTTTCGTTTTTATTTACGAATCTGTCCATTTCCGTAAATAATGTATTTCGTTGTTGTTAATGCATGAAGCCCCATAGGACCTCTGGCATGAAGCTTCTGTGTGCTGATTCCGATTTCTGCACCGAAACCAAACTCATAACCGTCTGTAAAGCGGGTTGATGCATTTACATAAACGGCTGCAGCGTCTATTTTATCTAAAAACAAATTGGCATTGTCATAATTTGTTGTAATAATGGCCTCACTGTGACCTGTATTATAACGGTTAATATGGGAAATGGCATCTTCTATGGACGCTACTGTTTTCACAGAAATAATGTAATCTAAATATTCTGTTCCCCAATCTTCCTCTGTAGCAGGTACAATACGACTATCCACAGCCTGTGCCTGGGCATCTCCTCGTATTTCTACATTATGCGCTTTTAACCTATCACACAAGGGTGGCAGCAGTTCTTTTAAAACGTCCTCATGGATTACAAGAGATTCGCAAGCATTACACACACCAATCCGCTGAGTTTTGGCATTTTCTATAATGTCAATTGCCATATTCATATCGCACTGGCTGTCTACATAAATATGACAATTTCCCGTTCCCGTTTCAATGACAGGAATGGTACTATTTTGTACGGTTGCCTGAATCAAGCCATGGCTGCCTCGTGGAATCAGCACATCAATATACTGATTTAATTTCATAAATGCAATGGTCGTCTCACGATTCGTATCGCTAATAAGAGATACTGCATGTCTTGTAACGTGACATGCTTCTAAAGCGTCCTGTATGACTTCCACAATCTTTTCATTGGAGGCAATGGCATCACTGCCGCCCTTTAAAACCACTGCATTTCCTGTTTTAAAACACAATGCAAAAGCATCTGCTGTTACATTCGGTCTGGCTTCGTATATGATTCCCACTACACCAAGAGGCACTCTTTTTTGACCGATTACCAGTCCGTTGGGGCGCTTTTTCATAGAGATTACCTCACCAATAGGATCCTCTAAAGTCACGATCTGGCGAATGCCTTCTGCCATCGCTTCGATTCGTTCCTTTGTCAGCATTAAACGGTCCAGAAGCCCCTGTTTCATATTCCGTTCTTTTCCATGAGCTATATCCACAGCATTTGCTGCCAATATTTCCTCATAACGGCTGCATAGGGCATCTGCCACAGCACTTAACGCTGCATTTTTTTCAGTTTGTCCCAAACCTGCCAAAGAAAACGCTGCTTTCTTTGCCTGTAATCCCATTTCTTCTAAATTCGTACCCATAGAAACCTCCATTCTGCCAATCCAAGTCTTTCTACCTGTTACATAATTCAAGATAAATCGTCTTTTCTGTTACAATGCCATCTACCCTTTGATCATGGGGCTGCGTGGCAACAGTTGGAACTATCTGCCTTTCAAAAGCAAGTGCCAGCTTACAGTTCATGACATGTTCTGCCAGATAACGGTCATAAAAGCCACCGCCATAGCCCATTCGGTGTCCCGCCTTGTCAAACGCCAAGCCTGGCAGCAGCATAAGTCCCGGCTCTTCAATTACGACTCCCCCATCTGGTTCTAAAATGCCAAAGGCACCAGACTTTAACTGGGATTTGTCCGTAATGGCATAAAATACCATGGCATCCCCTTCTACCTTAGGTAATGCCACGGTTTTATCATCTGTAAGTGCCTGATTCAGAAAAGCAGCTGTTTCCACTTCAGAGCGAAATGCACTATAGCAGTAGATAAGCTGTTCCTCTTTATAAATCTGGCTCTCCCGAATCCGTTGTGCTATTTTTAAGCTGTATGCATGTCGCATTTCTTTTGGAATGGCATCGCGGATTTCTTTGTATTGTTTTCGTAACTTGCTTTTTTCAATCATCTTTTCTTTAAGTCCCGCACATTTACAATCGTGCCGTCAGGATTTTGAATCTGCATATTTTCTAACTGTCCCCGCAGGTTGTTATGTACCAGCATAATATATTCCTTACGCAGGCGGGTTTGCTCCGCCTTCTCCTCCGGTGTCAAGGCACGTGTTTTAGATAAACGTGCCAGTTCGTTAATTCGATCAAGTTTGGTCTGTTCCATAATTACCTCATTTTATTTAATAAATAGATATACAATTCCATCTTTCATAAGAGCATTTTCATAAATGCACTTCTCACTGTGCAGCAAAGTCATGGAAGGATACTTATATACATTTAAGTAAGTCTTTTCTTTGCCAAACAGCCCCTTTTTTCTCTCAGATATAATAATAATATCATCTAAAACACAATGAATCTGCTCTGTAATGGGAATGGTAAGGGTAATTTCCTGGCTGTTTAAACTTAGAAAATCCGTTTTCTTCGCCCGGTTTAACTGCATAAAAGGCTTATGCCGCAATATAATAGGCTGTCCCATTTTTTCCCTGCTTACAACGCCCCGGTTTAAACAACGAATGATCTGCTTCGTAGAAACGTCATAAAAGGTGATATTTTCCTCATTGGTTTCATTATCAATCTTAGAATAAATTACATAATTTTCTACTACCTTCACATAGGGAATGGTCTGCTTATAATAAGCCTGATCGATACTGTCCATAACGATTCCATTCTGTCCTAAAATCAAATCTGATACAAGCTGTGCTACATTTACCAGACATATATTTTCTACAGATACCTCCATTTTGTCAAGTACTTCATAGCGGTTATCTTCAAATAAGGAATAGCCCGTTTTCATAACACATACCGTATCTGTAACCGGAATCATCTCCGTAATACCATTACGAATGAAATTATCATCTACCACTTCATACAGTCGGTCTTCCATACGATTATACAAGGTTAAGGAAAAATCAAAATAACCCTCATAATTGTCGTTTAAATTGGTTCGTTTTGCTTCTGTCTGCAATAAAATATTATTCTCGCCCAGTATAAATATAGACATATGCTTATGGTTAATAAAATGATCAATAGATTCCTCAAAAGCATACACCTCTTCCCATTCCCGGCTTCTCCAGTCGTAGCGAATCAGGGTAAACATATCATTTCTGGACTTGTACTTTATAAAGTATAAATAATTCTTATGTATGTCCGTATCTTGAATTTTAAACAAATCAAGCTTTTGTACTTCCGGTAGTATCTCATATCGGGTATTCTTCTGTACATTAAACAAATAATAGCTTACAATTTGTACACCTGGATATCTGCTTTCATGAAATCTTTTTTCCAAGATGATATCCTGTTCTAATACTTCGCTATCTGCAACGGAAGCTGCATTTTTAATTAATCTCAGATTCATTCCTTCTCCTATTCTGACAAATAATCCAGTAAATAAAAATCCTTGTTCTTGTGTGCCAAAAATAAAGTACCCTCATTAGCTCCCTTCATAATCCGGTCAATAATGGTGACATCATCTCCGTTGGCAATAATCATATCTGCTCCTGAGTCTGTTGCAATCTGTGCAGCTGCAAGCTTGGCGCGCATTCCCCCTGTTCCCACGCCGCTGGAGCTAGATTCCTTTCCCATACTCAAAAGTTCAGGTGTAATTTCCTCCACCAGGTCAATAAATCTGGCATCCGGATTGGTATTGGGATCATCTGAAAACAACCCATCAATATCGGATAACAAAATTAACAAATCCGACTGGGTCAACGCCGTAACAATGGCAGATAACCGGTCGTTATCACTGAAACCGATTTCATAGGTGGAAACGGTGTCGTTTTCATTTACAATGGGGATAATCCCCATTTGAAGCAAATGCTCAAAAGTATTCCGAGCATTAATTCGGCTTTCTCCGTTAACCATAGTATCCTTCGTCATAAGAATCTGTGCTGCAAGCTGGTTGTATTCCGCAAACAACTTCTGGTAAATCATCATAAGCTGTGCCTGTCCAACGGCGGCACATGCCTGCTTATAGCCAATGGCACCGGTATCCGCATAGGGAATATGTCCCAGTTTTTTCTTACCAACAGCAATGGCACCAGATGAAACCAGTATAATTTCTTTGCCGGAATTATGCAGTGACGTTAATACCCGCACCAGGCGCTCTAGCTTCATCAGGTCTGTATTTCCTGTCTCCTTGTACGCCAAAGAGGAGGAACCGATTTTTACAACAATTCTTTTTTTATCTTTTAACATCTCTCGGTAGTTCATAATTACTGCCTCCTACACCCTAATCCCCTTTATTGTACTATAAATCCTCTGAATTGTCCAGATGTGCCGGTTTATAGGTTTTACTAATAGCCTCAAACACCTTGATACCATCCATAGCTGCAGACATAATTCCTCCTGCATAGCCTGCGCCCTCCCCACAAGGATAGATGCAATCAAAATTCGACACGTAATTTTCGTTTCGCATAATACGCACCGGCGAAGAGGTGCGGCTTTCCACTCCATCTAATATGGTATCTGGGCGATTAAAGCCCTGAATCTGCTTTCCACATTGTTCCATACCTTCAATGAAAGCCTGGCTCACTGTTTCAGGCAGCACAGTCCGTAAGTTGCCAAAAGCATATTCTCCCTTTATCGCCGGTGTATAATCACCAAAGTGGGTGCTTGTTACATTATTTTTAAAATCTTCATATAACTGAACCGGAATCCTTCCATTTCCAGCTGCATAAGCCCTCTCTTCCAAGGCTCTCTGAAATTCAATTCCCCCCAGTGGAGAAGCATCCGGGAAATCCTCAGGCGTTACATTTACAATCATGGCACTGTTGGCGTTTTTTCCCTTTCTGCCGGAATAGCTCATACCGTTGACAGCCAGACGTCCAGGCTCTGAAGATGCATTTACCACATATCCACCGGGACACATACAAAAGGAATAGACTCCTCTGCCATTTTCTGATTTTGCCGTCACTTTATAGGGAGCAGCCTCCAGTTGTTCCCAGGCACCGGTTCCGTATTGACTTTCATTAATCATTTTCTGCGGATGCTCTACCCGAAGCCCAACTGCAAATGCCTTAGGTATCATGGCAAGTCCTGTCTGATAAAGCATGGTAATGGTATCTCTTGCACTATGCCCCAAAGCCAGCACCAATGCCGAATATGTCATAGATTCCTGCCCATTAATAACGATTTCTTTTTTCTCAGGAATCAGCGCAGTCATCTGGGCATCAAACC
>CAZLTS010000093.1:0-5131 GCA_964562495.1 uncultured Lachnospiraceae bacterium
CAAATCCTCTGTACTTAACCTACAGTTACGATTTAAGGCTGTACGAAGCACATCAACATTTTCTTCTTCTAATGACAGCCCCGCAGCCATAGCATGCCCACCAAACTTCGTAAGAAGATGCTTACACTTGGTCAATTCTTCAAACATGTTATATCCTTCTATTGACCGTCCGGAGCCTTTGATACCCTTCTCTCCATCTGTCAAAATAATCGTAGGCTTATAAGCATAATCCCGGATTCGTCCTGCAATAATACCTGCTACACTTTCATGGCATTCCGGTAAATAGATTACAAGTACTGGATGTGCCCAGAAAGCATCTGCATCTTCCTTAGCACGAATCACACCTTCATTGGTCATTTTCTTACGGCGCTCATTTAACTCCTGTAGCTGTCTGGCAATCTGCAACGCCTTCCGTTCATCCTCTGCCCGCAGTAATTCAAAAGCCAGCTTTGCCGTTTGAATTCGTCCAGCCGCATTTAAACAGGGTCCTAAAACGAAGCCGATATGGTAGCTGGTAATGGTTTTATCCTGCAGCTCATATAAATCCATAAGCTGCTTTAAACCTATATTCGGCACACGATTTAAATATTGTAATCCTTGTTGTACAATAATTCTATTCTCACCTAGCAGTTCTACTACATCTCCCACTGTGGCAAATGCCGCATACTGCAAATATTTCAACACCATCTTAGGCTCTACGTCCATACGGTCATAGAGTGCTTCAATGAGCTTATACGCAACAACTGCACCACAGATTTCCTTATAAGGATATGTGCAGTCCGGCTGTTTAGGGTCTATAACAACATCAGCCTCCGGCAAAATATAAGTTCGTTTTCCCCACTGGTCTTCAAAAGGAACCTCGTGATGATCTGTAACGATCACCGTCATACCAAGCTCCTTAGCCGCCTTCACTGCTTCTGCTGCTGCGATGCCATTATCGCAGGTAATAATGGTATCAATACCATCTGCATAAGCCTTGTTTACCATATTCACGTTCATACCATATCCATCTGTAACACGATCTGGAATCTGCAAATCTACAAAAGCACCAATTTCCTCCAACGCTGTTACCAATATGTATGCACCGCAAATACCATCGATATCATAATCCGAGAAGACTCGAATCTTTCTGCTTAATTTAATTTTGCTGCGCAGAAGCTTTACTGCTTCCTCCATTCCCTTTAATTTCCAGGGAGAATGCAGCATGGTAAGATCCCCTTTTAAATATGCGTCAAGAGCCGGTTTCCCTTCAACATCCCGATTCCTGATAATCCTGGCAATAATAGGGCTTATGCCATAGGTCTCGCCAATTTTATTAAAATCTGCTTTTTTACTAAATACAAGCCATTTTTCCATTCTAATCCCTTTCTTTATCTCCACCTTTTACGTATCGAAAGAGCCTGCGATTCTATACGCAGGCTCTACAGAGTCTCTAAACAATTAAGACAATTCAGATGTACAGTGCGGACATCTGGTTGCATCAATGGCAACCTCGCTCTTACAGTAAGGGCATACCTTCGTTGTAGGCGCAGGTGCATCTTCTTCCTTCTTATGTCCAATAGTCATCACCTTATTCAGGCCCTTCACAACCATAAATACGATAAATGCCATAATCAAGAAATTAATCACTGCTGTAATAAAGGAACCATACAACACTTCTACATCACCAAGCTTCAATGTCCACTGGCTAAAATCCAAGCCACCAATTAAGCCGATTAATGGTGCAATAATGTCATTGGTAAATTCTGTAACCAGACTTTGGAAAGCACCACCGATTAATACACCGATTGCCATGCTGACTACATTTCCCTTTAATGCAAATTCCTTAAACTCCTGTAACAACTTCTTCATTTGTTTAGCCTCCTTTCGTGCTATGTTATTTTCTACGCTCCTTGACACGTTTTACTAACTTAGCACGCATTACATACCACAATGCACCTGTAACACATACAGATGAATATGCACCACAAATGATACCAACCATTAATGCCAGTGCGAAGTCCTTAATGGAGCTTACACCCATAATGTAAATCATGGCAACTGTCAGGAAGGTTGTAAAGGAAGTATAAATACTTCTTGTCAGTGTCTGGGTAATACTTGTGTTTACTAAGTCCTTCAACGTAGTCTTTTTATCCATAATCGCCATATTTTCGCGAATACGATCAAAGATAACGATTGTTGCATTAATGGAGTAACCTACGATTGTAAGAATACATGCAATAAATGTAGTTCCCACAGAGATTCTGGATACTGCATAGAACGCCAAAACAACCATTACGTCATGAAGCAATGCAAGTACAGCACTGGCAGCAAAACGGATATCCTTAAATCGCAGCCAGATATAAAGCAGCATACAAATCGTAGCAATAATTGTAGCAACAACTGCATCTTCTGTCATTTCCTTACTTACGCTGGCACTAATATAGGTCTCTTCAAAGCTGTCTTCCTTCGCACCGTAATCAGAAACAAGCATTGCCTTCATGTCTGTAATCAGACTTTCATCTATATCTTTCACTTTAATAATAAAGCGATTGGAATCACTTTCCTTCTGTCCCTGAATATCATTATCCTTAATAACATCTGCAATGGCAGGCTTTAATGTATCATTAAAATCATCAATGCTGTATTCCTTATCAAAATCTACTGTATAGGATTTACCGCCCTGGAATTCAATACTATATTCAAATGCGCCTTTATCCTTAGCACTATTTACGCCCATAACAACAAGACCACCTAAAACCACTACAATGGAAATTGTAAAGAATATCGCCTTCTTTCCTACGAAGTTGATTGGCTTACGCTTTTTCTCCTTACCATAAAACTTCGGACTCTTGCAGCCTATACCATAGATTGCATACATAAGAATTCTGGAGATTACTAGTGCTGTAATCATAGACCAGATAATACCAATTGCCAATGTCTGGGCAAATCCCTGTACAGAACCAGAGCCCTTCCACATTAACACAAAGGATGCAATAATAGTTGTAATGTTACCGTCAACAATGGCTGAAGTTGCCTTGCTAAATCCAGCTTTAATTGCTGCATGAGTATCTCTGCCTGCTGCAATTTCCTCCCGAATTCTGGAATAAATAATAACGTTTGCATCTACCGCCATACCAACAGACAAAATAATACCGGCAATACCTGGAAGCGTCAATGTCATGTTAAATGCGTTTAATGTAAGCAAATCCAAACCAACGTATAAAATCAATGCAATGGCTGCTGCCACACCAGAAGCACGATACATTAAAATCATGAAAATACAAACTAAAATAAATCCAATGATACCTGCTTTTACACTCTTAGAAAGTGCATCTGTACCTAACTTAGCACCTACTACCTTATGACTGATTTCATTTAATTCCAGCTTCAAGGAACCAATACGAATCTGAGATGCCAGACTGTCTGCTTCATCATAATCAGACATACCATTAATCTCTGCTTCACCGCCTGTAATTGCATTCTGCACAACCGGGCTGCTGATAATCTCACCGTCATACATAACGTATAAGATTTCACCAACATTCTCTGTTGTTGCTTCTGCAAACTTCTCTGTTCCTTCATCTGTCATAGTCAGGTTAACAACATACTCTGTTGTACTGGTTGTCTTATCTGTAGAAGTAGAAGGCTGTGCGTCTTTAATATCGGAACCATCTAACCAAACCTTAATAGATTCATCATCTTCTGTATCCGGATCGTCTTCTTCCCCCGTATAGGTGATAAACTGTAATGCACCCGGCTTACCTAAATCTGCTAATACTGCTTCTGCATCATCTTCACCAGGGATGTCTACCGTAATACGGTTATCACCTTCCTGATATACTTCTGCCTCTTCACTGAAGTCATATGCACGCAATTCCATCTTACGCTTTGTGTCTGAGAAATCTTCATCTGAGAAATCATCATCTGCTACTTCATAAGTAATGCTGACACCACCTTGTAAATCAAGTCCCCGCTTGATATACTCAGCTTTTCCCCTGTCGCCAATACCAAATAGTACTGTATAGCCAACACCAGCGGTTAAAATCAGTACAAGCAATAAAGCGACAATACTTTTGCTCTTCTTCATATCCTTACTTCTCCTTTATTCGTCGGCTAATGCCGCTTTTATCATAATAGCGCACTCTACACGCTTACGCTCCATCTCGCAGCCCAGCTCGTAAGGTACATTTAAGTCCTTATGGAACTGATATGCATTGGCTGCACAGCCTCCACTGCAGTAGAACTTGGCAAAACAATTTTTGCACTTGTCCTTCGTATAAACATTACAACCTGCAAACCGTGTAACCAGCTCTTCCCGTACAACACCATCATCCACGTTTCCAAGCAGGAATTCCTCCTGTCCTACAAACTGATGACATGGATATAAATCACCCCATGGTGTAACAGCAAGATACTCTGTACCGGAGCCGCAACCACGCATACGCTTATACACGCATGGTCCCTGATTTAAATCAATCATAAAATGGAAGAAATTAAATCCGTTGCCTTCTTTAGCACGCTTAATGTACTCTAAGGCAAGCTTATCGTACTCTTCCCGAATCTTAGGCAAATCCGCTTCTGTAATTGCGTAGCCTTCTCCTTCATCTCCTACAACTGGTTCAATGGACATCTGCTTAAAACCTAAATCAGCAAAATGCTTTACATCCTCTGAAAAATCCAGATTCTTCGTTGTGAAGGTACCTCGCACATAATAATTATTCTGATTTCTGGAATCTGCAAACTTCTGAAACTTAGGAACAATCAAATCATAACTGCCCTTTCCATTTCGAAAAGGCCGCATGGCATCATTAACTTCCTTACGTCCGTCCAGGCTTAACACCACATTAGACATCTCCCGATTACAGAACTCCATAATCTCATCATTTAACAGCACCCCATTGGTTGTAAGGGTAAACCGAAACTTCTTATTATGCACTGCTTCCTGACTTCTGCCATAAGCTACCAGCTGCTTTACCACTTCCCAATTCATAAGTGGCTCGCCGCCAAAGAAATCCACCTCCAGATTATGTCTGTTTCCCGAATGAGAAATCAGATAATCCAATGCTTTCTTTCCTACCTCATAGCTCATAAGCGCCCGTCTGCCATGATATTCTCCCTCTTCTGCAAAGCAATACTTGCATGCCAAGTT